>JBKJOR010000221.1:0-4063 GCA_046595575.1 Pyrinomonadaceae bacterium
CGTTAGATCTGGACAATATAACTGCGATCCAGATCTAACGTTTTTACGATTAGTGAAACTAGCTTTTCCTGCTGAGCGTTGGTCAGTGTGGCTTTGTGACCCGTCGTTTTTTGCGACTCGATCCTTGTTACAGCGATCAGCTTGGTGCGGGGGGCGACCTCCAGCGGTTGACGCCGCTGCTTAAGGATTACTTCCTCATTAGAAAGGACGAGAGTTTGGGCGAGGAACGCAACACCAAACTTTTCCGGATCAAGAAATCGGAGGTCCTCAGGTCGTTCCCAGGCCCACAAAATGATGGGAGGTAGTTGCGCGATGCGATCACTGTGAACTGACGGAGATTGCCGCGGACCCGAGCAGGAAAGAAAGAGAATACAAAGAATCAAGATGGAAAGTTCTCGGCACGACCGGCACGAAAATTCAATATGATGATCGGACCTGAATCTCATCAGCTACATGCTCTTCGAAAATCCAAAGCATCGCAAGGACTCTGGCAAATTATCCCTGTGCATTCGGACTAGCGGCAACGTGAGACAGCCAGCCCTCAGTTAAGCAGCTTCTCATCGAACCAGCGTTCGGTCATGTCGCACCAGATTGCCAGGCCTTTCCATTTACCAAACTTTTTATAATGGCGCTCGATCTTTTTATCGGGGCACACTTTCTCTCGGTTGTGCTTTTTGTAGAATTGCGAACGCAGCCACGAGTCCAGTGCGAGTCCGTCATACCCGCCGACAAGCTTCAACAAATTGTCGGCCGCATACTCACCGAATCCCTTGACCTTCTTGATCTCTTTCTTTAATTCGTCGGAAGGCAGATCGGTCGTCAGCCACGATTCGACATCCAACGCTCCGGACGCGACGGCCTCTGACATCTCGACGAAGTAAGGCGATCGGTATCCCGCCCGGATCTCATCGCGGAAGAAGTTCTCATCCACCGACGCGAGAGCTTTCGGTGTCGGGAAGGCGCGAGCTCCGCCGGCTCCTTTTTCGCCGAGCGTTGCGACCAGGTTGGTCACCATGTTCTTAGTTAAGCCCCACGAACAATTCGTCGTGCACAGCGTCTTCACCATATCCTCAAATACAGTGGGCGAACGAAGTAGGCGGCCCGCGTTCGAAGCCGAAACCCAACTTAGTCGAGCGTCAACGTCTGTCAGTCCGTAAAACTCCTCTAGGGGATCGTCGAGGCGAAGGATGTGCCGAACGTCTCCCAATAGTTTCTCCTTGTCGAATTTCGCGCTGGAAACCTCGATCTCCAGGTCCCCGTCCTTCTCCTGGATTAAAGCCGTAACCGGCCGAGCGCGTCCGAGTCCCTGGAATACGTATGTCAGGCGCCAGTTCTCGTCATCGAGCTCGAACGGACGGAGTTCACTCCATCCGTGGCTATATACCGTATGCCGAAAGCTAAAGCTTGGTGGAGTTGCAAGAAATAGAAGCTCTGCCATACGGAGATTCTAATTTGGGTCGGTCATACTGACAAATCTTTGCATTTATTTAGACCAACGCCGTGGGCTCACCGTCTTAGTACCGGTACTTCAAACGAAATAAAAGCTTGAACTTTTGACGGGGTTGGTTTAGATTCTAAGTGCAAAACATTATTTTACGACCACTGTTTTACCCATCCAAATTGGTCAACAACCCGCAAAGATAGCAATTTTAGAGGTTTCTTTTTAGAGGAGGAAAGGCATGTTCAGCTTGAGATCGCACAGACTGCTGCGAATTGTAAGCCTATCGATCTTCGTACTTCTGCCGCTGGCCACAATCTCGGCACAGGAGGACCCAGACCCCAATTCACCGACTCCGATCTTGATCAGCGAGCCCGATTCCACTCGGGCACTAGCTGTCCTGTCGGGGCGCAAGGTCGCACGGTCGTTATCACGAACGTCTTCGCAAGTGTTCTGGCCTGATCAAAAGATCGAACTGTTCGTCACAAACCTATCTTTGATGGAAGGCGAAGGAGCTAATGCTTTTCGGATATACATTGAGGATGACAAAGGTCGCGAATATCGCCTCCCGGTTCTCGAGATCCGTTCGGTCGATCGCCAACCTGGTGTTTTCTCTGTTGTGACCCGACTCACAGACGAGATCCGTTACTGGCCCGCACCCGAACCGAATGGCGACGTACTTCTCCGACTAACGTGGCGCGGTCTAACGAGCAATCGCGTTCGACTCGCCTACGGAGCGGTCGGCGGCAAGATCAAAGACGACCCCGCAGCCGTTCCGACGCCTATTTCGTCGGTCGGAAAAAAGGTTGGCGAAGATCCCACGAATGAACTAGTGGGCTATCGCTGGTCCGGGGACCGAGCACGCTTTCTCGAGCAAGCATCATTCGGCCCTTCGCCGTCAGACGACTACCGGGTCCGACGTATCGGTTTACGCACATGGATCGCCGATCAATTTACACAGCCGTATCCGTCGGCGGGCAATCCCTATCCCATCATCCCGCTAAAGAGCGTCGCAATTGAAACCGCACCACCACTGGGTTGCGGTCCACGGACAGAGCCCCCGACTCCCGACTACCTTCTCTGTGCTCGCGACCATTACTCGATGTACCCCATCCAAAGCTGGTTCTACAAGGAAGCGTTTTACGGTACTCCGCAGCTCCGTCATCGTGTGAGCTGGGCGCTTGGTCAGATCTGGGTGATTTCAGGCGTTGACACTCAGCAGTCATCGCACATGATCGAGTATCACCAGCAGATCAGCAAGAACGCCTTTGGTAATTACCGTCAGTTGATGTACGACATGACGTTGAATCCGGGAATGGGTAATTACCTGGATATGATGCGCTCGACCAGAACGAGTCCGAACGAGAACTATCCTCGCGAGATACTCCAGCTCTTTGGGATCGGGTTATTCATGCTGAACCAGGATGGAACCGTTCAGGTCGATGGTCAGAATAATCCCATAGCGACATACGATCAGAACACGGTCAACAACTTTACCAAGGTGTTTACCGGTTGGCGTGATTGCCGGCCGGCCGACCTGAACGCGAGCTGCCCGGATGTGCTTAACGGCACGCAGGATTACAAAGATCCGATGTCACTCAACACCGCACAGCATGACATCACTGCAAAGACCCTATTGAACTACCCGGGCGTGAATAACCAGAATATTGCGGCCTGCGCTGGTTGTACTAATGCTCAGATCTACACCTACGCCTACAACTCCCTCAACCAGGCGTTGGAGAATATTTACGATCACCCAAACGTTGCTCCGTTTGTAAGTAAACTCCTGATACAGCATCTCGTGACAAGCGATCCAACGCCGGCCTACGTCGGTCGCGTGTCGGCAGTTTTCGCGACTCATCGCGACAGCCCGACGCAGATGCAAGAAGTGGTCAAGGCGATCCTACTCGACCCCGAAGCACGCGGCGACGTAAAGACCGATCCACGTTACGGAAAACTCCGGGAGCCGGTTCAGCTTTTGACGAATGTACTGCGTAATTTTGAAGTCGGTTCGGCCGCTCTTACCGGTCAAAGCGACGGTGTCGTAAACGGATCTGTTGCTGGACTCGGGCAGAGCGCCTTTAACGCACCAACGGTCTTCAATTACTACCAGCCGAATTATGTGGTTCCGGGTTCCACCATTCTCGGACCCGAGTTCGGGATCTTCACGACGGGGACTTCAATCGGTCGTGCGAATCTGTTTGCGACATACGCTTTTAACGGCTTAGGCATCGCTTTACCCGATCGCCCTAACGGCACGAAGATCAATCTTGCCGAGGCGCAGACACTGTCGGCTGCCGACACCACCGGTAATCTGCTGGTGAATTATCTCAACACAAAAATGATGCATGGAACGATGTCGCCGCAGATGAAAAACGCGATACTGCCGGCTGTTGTCGCGGCCTCCGCGACAAATCATCTGACGCGGGCGCAACATGCCGTTTACTTGATCGCGACGTCTTCGCAATTCCAGGTACAGAGGTAGAAATTATGAAACAAGATCGACGTGAATTCTTGAAAAGAACGGGCTGTGCTTTGACGATGACGGCGGCCGCGACACAGATGCGTCACTTTGGACTTATGAGCGCGATCGCGCAGGAGACGAAGGACACGGTGAGCGAGGGT
>JBKJOR010000075.1:0-16012 GCA_046595575.1 Pyrinomonadaceae bacterium
ACGTGAACGGGATGATGGATGTTTGTGAGGAGCTGATGCGCCAGTCGGTGCAGAAAGCGACCGGTGGACTAAAGGTGGAGTATGAAGGGAACGAGATCGACTTCGGCAAATTCGAACATTGTGAACTCGGGATTGTGCTTGTACGAGATGCCCTCGTTTCGGAAGTTGCGATTTAGCTCGTAGACCTTTTCAAACCCGCCGACGACGAGGCGTTTGAGATAAAGCTCGGGTGCAATGCGTGCGTAGAGCGTGATGTCGAGCGCATTGTGATGGGTCTCGAATGGCTTGGCTGCTGCACCGGTAGCTTTCGGCGTGAGCATCGGCGTTTCAACCTCGATGTACCCATCGTCTTCGAGGGAACGACGGAGCGACGAGATTACCTTTGCCCGTGTCTCAAAAACTTCTCGCGTCGTCATTCCGTCGTGCTCGATCTGCAAGCTCGAGGCGATCAAGTCGGCGTAGCGCTGACGCTGCCTGATTTCGGGATCGGCAATTCCGTGCATCTTATCTGGCATCGGCAGCATTGCCTTTGCGAGGAATTGCAATCTTTCGACATGTACACTGACCTCTCCGGTGTTCGTAACGAATAGATATCCCTCAACGCCGATGAAATCACCGTGATCGACCAGCTCCCACGCGCTCCACGCATTTCCTTCGTCGAGCGTACCGTGTCCATCGTTCTTGAAAAGCGCGAACTGAGCCTTCTTACAGTAGATCTGGAGCCGTGCGATGCCGTCAGTCAAATGAACGAAATTCCCTCGGGGCGGCGTAGTCACCCGGCCGGCAATTCTCACATTCCCAAACTCACGCAGCCTCGCGTTGATCCCGTCTTTCACCTCCGCAGGCGGTCTCTCGCCCTGCTTGAGCGTTGCTTTGACGGCCGCCATCTCTGCCGCGATTCCTGCGACCGGGCCATACGCGACGAGTGAGGCGATCGTATCTTCTCCACCGCTAAGCCTTGAGCGCTCGAACTTGTTTGGATACGCATTGCCGACAAGCTTACGCAGCTGGTCAAGGTTCTCGCGTCGGGCGGCTGTTTGATCGTTCTGTTCGATGATCTCGTTAAACTCAGGAATTGACATAGGTGGCCAGTTTGTAAAAGGCTTGATTATAAGTGTGTTTCGCTTAACTCGGCAAACGCCTTTGGTTTATGGCACAATCGAATAGACCGCAGAAAAACGGAAGCCGCCCCGGTTTCGTTTTTCGCGGCTACGTGCGTTTATGGATGGATCCACCGAAGCAGCTCTCGAGATAGAACGTCTTGTCTCGGCAATCAAAAGCGGCGAACGAATAGTTTCGATCAGCGGACTTACGTCGATCTCTGCCAAAGCGCATGTGCTTGCCGAGGTTCAGGCCGCGAGCGAAAAGCATTTTGCGATCGTAACTCAAACAAATGAGGAACTAGATACCTGGAGCTGCGATCTTCAGTTCTGGAACGCTGACGCACTAACGCTCCCGTCTTTCGACACCGACGTCTACTCGGGTATTTCGCCCCACGCCGAAACACAGGAAAGACGTGCCCTTGGCTTGTGGCAATTGACACAGCATGATTCGCCGTTCGTTGTCCTCTCAGCAAGGTCTCTAATCGCCCGAACGGTCGGTGAGGAAGAAATGTCGGCGTCCGGAGCGGTAGTGCAGCGCGATAAAGATTTTCCACCCGAAGCTCTCGTTGAAAAGTTGATATCCGCCGGTTACGTGCGTGAAGAGCCAATCAACAATATCGGTCAGTTCTCGATCCGTGGCGGCATCGTGGATGCTTGGTCGCCCGAAGCCGATAATCCGGTGCGGCTCGAATTTTTCGGTGACACAGTCGACTCGATCCGGGAGTTCGACCCCGACACACAGCTTTCGACCGGGCAACTCGCGGAAGCTGCGTTCGCCCCGATGAGAGAGTTTTGGGCGACGGCGGAAGACATGAAGGACTGGACATTTTTCGCGGCCGAACGTTTTCCCGAGGAGCGATTTGCGCGGAATCTGAATGACCGCTTGGATTTTGCGAAAGAAGGTGAGACGTTTTCGGGCTGGGAGTTTTTGATCGCCCTGACCAAACCCCTGACGGGTACCGTTTTTGATTACCTGAAAAATCGCGTTTTCGTCATCGATGAACCACAGTTGATCGAACAAACACTATCCGGGTTTTACGACAACCTGGATCAGCATTTCCGTCAGACTATCGAGGCAGGTGACATTGCTCTCGAGCCGCGCGAGTTGTTTCTCGAACCGGCAGAGCTTCGAACACGCCTCGAATCGACACAGGGAGTACATCTCCGCGCTCTGGGCAAAACCGCCGCGGAGACTGACGAAGGATTTGCACTTGGGAATTCCACTCCTGTCGCTGTAGTAGCGGCCGAGGCTTTGCAAAGCAGTGGCGGTGATCCATCGACTGAAGACATCGAGGGAGCTTCGTCGCGGAAGCGACACCCATTTTCAGGCAAGCACGTGAGTCACGCGGGTTCTGATCCACTCTTCTTATTCCCGACTGCCGAGCGGTCCGTCGACTTCGAGATTCTCTCGCGCTCGACGCGAAAGTACCATGGCGACTTCCCGGCATTCACCAGCGAATTGAACTCAAAACCCCGGCAGCCGGTCTTCGCGATGGAGACGCTCGGCCTTGCGGAACGTCTGGAAGAGATCCTGCGGGAGTACGACATCATCTTGCCCACCGGGACCATCAAGGTCGGCAATCTGTCGGCCGGCTTTGAGATACCGGCGGCCAGGTTAGAAGTGATTACAGAGACGGACATCTTCGGCGAACTTCAGCGCGGCGATACGGCTCCCGCAACGCGCACGCGGCCGAAGAAGAGCAGGCTCGGCGCTTTTATTTCGGATTTCCGCGATCTCAGATCGGGCGATTATGTTGTGCACGTCGACCACGGCCTCGGACGTTTCGACATGCTTCACACGATCGAATCCGGCGGCATGGCGCGTGAGTTTATGATGCTCATCTACGCCGACGACGCCAAGCTATTTGTGCCCGTCGAAAGGCTCGATCTCGTTTCACGATATTCATCTGGTGAAGCGACGTCCCCGACACTTGACCGGCTTGGGGGTCTGGGCTGGCAGAAAACAAAGGCTAAAGCGAAGCGCGCTATGCGTGATATGGCTGACGAGCTTTTGCGGCTCTACGCCGAACGAAAGCTTGTGCGAGGCTTCGCATTCTCCGCCGACACACCGTGGCAGCACGAATTTGAAGATGCGTTTCCGTTCGAGTTGACGGTCGATCAGGCGTCGGCGATCGACGATGTCAAAGAAGATATGGAAACAGGCCGGCCGATGGACCGTCTGATCATTGGGGATGTCGGCTACGGCAAGACCGAGGTTGCGATGCGTGCTGCATTCAAGGCGGTCATGGACGGGAAACAAGTCGCTATTCTTTCGCCGACGACGATCCTTGCTTATCAGCATTACGAAACCTTTTGTAAACGTTTCGGGGCATTCCCAGCAAAGATCGATCTGCTATCGCGGTTTCGGTCGAGCAAAGAACAGAAGTCCGTTGTCGAGCAGGCGGGGAAGGGTGATGTCGACGTTCTGATCGGAACGCACCGCGTATTGTCGAACGATGTGAAACTGCCGAAGCTTGGGCTCGTTGTGGTCGACGAAGAACAGCGCTTTGGCGTCGCCCACAAAGAGAAACTTAAGCAGCTGAAGAAAAAGGTTGATGTGCTGACGCTATCGGCAACGCCGATCCCCCGAACGCTGAACATGTCCCTGCTCGGTATGCGCGACATGTCGGTGATCGAAACTCCGCCCCGTGACCGGCTCGCGATCAACACCCAGGTAGTACAGTTCGCCGAAGGCGTGATCCGGTCCGCGGTCGAGCTCGAGCTTGCTCGAAACGGACAGATATTTTTCATTCACAACCGCGTCGAGACAATCGAATCGATCGCTGCCTTGATCCAAAAGATCGTGCCGAATGCCCGGATCGCAATCGGCCACGGCAAAATGAACGAAAAGGAAATGGAGCAGGTGATGCTCGATTTTATCGACTACAAGTACGACATACTTGTTGCCACCACGATAATCGAGAACGGGATCGACATTCCGCGTGCGAACACTATCATAATCAATCGCGCGGACAACTACGGTCTGTCTCAGCTATATCAGCTTCGCGGACGGGTCGGCCGTTCCAACCGCCGTGCTTATGCTTATCTGCTTATCCCAAGCGAGCTTGAATTAACGCCGATCGCACGCCGGCGCCTTTCTGCAATTCGGGAATTTTCGGACCTCGGTGCCGGGTTTCGAATCGCAGCTCTCGACCTTGAACTCCGGGGCGCCGGGAACCTCCTCGGCGGACAGCAGTCGGGACACCTCGATGCACTCGGGTTCGGCCTCTATACAAAGATGCTCGAGCGAAGCATTGCGGAGATGCGTGGCGACGACATAGCAGATGAGACGAGCGTTTCGATAAATCTGGGCGTCGATGTCTCGATACCTCACGAATACATAACCGAGGCAAGCCAGCGACTGCGCACCTACAAGCGCATCTCATCGGTCGAATCCGAAGAAGCGTTGATGCATATTCACGCCGAGATAAAGGACCGCTATGGACGGATCCCGGAATCGGTCGAGAATCTTTTCGCGTACGCCCGACTACGCAAGCTTGCGGAAATGGTCCACGTTGTTTCTATCGACAAAGCGGGAATGCAGGTCGCGATAAAGTTAAGTGAGAACGCCAAGGTCGATCCCGATAAGCTTATGAGCTACCTGGCGGAGAACAAAAATGCGAGCTTCTCGCCGAGCGGGATTCTCAGGGTCGAAGCCGGCGGATCAGGCCCGATCGCGGCCGCACGGCAAGCCCTCGAAGGGGTTCGAGCGTGATCATTCAGTGCAGTCACCGTAATTGTTGAATTCGCAGACGAATAGATTCGAAGCAAGCTCCCTCGTCAGTTTCCTTGTCTCCGTCCAGATCGCCGAAGTGTGATATGCATCGTGTGTCCATCCAAGGCGTTTGCGGTTCTTCCACACGTATTCGTACGCGTCCTTTTCACCCTTGCCTTCGAGATGCTTTGCTTCGTGAAGGAGTATCGCGGCACGTTCCGTGGAGTCGAACGGATAAGTAAAGAAATCAGGATAGAGCGTTACGATCTCGAAAGGAAAATTTGTTGCGGCGTAGGCGTTCTCTTTCGCGACGGAGGCGTTGAGCCAATTGTCATTCCCCCTGAACACAGCCAGATGTTTTAGGAGATAGGCCTCGTCGTGAAAACCCTTCTCTTCGAGAACGCGTATCGATTCGTCGACCTGAGCCTGCTCTTCAGGCCGCAGCTTATCGGCCGAGAATATTAGCGATGTATAAAAGCCGAGAATTACGGCCACGAGTACCAGCAGGCAAACACCTGCCCGTTTCACGATGCCCGATTTGAGTAAACCCTGGTTTGAGGATATATTTTCAACTTCGATGAGCGTACGACCGCAGCGAATACAGGCTTTCGAGACATACGGATTATTGAGACCGCATTGCGGGCATTGTTTATTCATGTGAGCGGGGATCGGTTAGGAAGTGCCCGACAAAGAGTAAAGGCGCTAATACCGCGTATTTCCGGGGGCAGATAGGAGTTTGGCAAGAAACGCGAGGACGTTTCGATGCATCAAAGATCCTGACACGTATATCTTAACGAAAATAAATTTTTGCATACAGTATTTTTTAGGAGTTAATCGATGAGACATTTTGGTTCTGCTTTCTTCGTGCTGGCGTTTATTGTTGTGGGAGCTCTTTGCGTTTCCGCACAGGAGACCGAAGAGCGCGTGGTTGATGAAGTTGTGGCACAGGTAAACGAAGGTGTTATCACGCTTTCAAAGGTCAAGAGGGAGGCCAAGGGAATCGTCGACGCGGAAGTTCAGCAAGGCAAGAAGCGTGAGGATATCGAGAAATTGGTGGAGGCGAAGCGGGGAGAAATGATCGCCAACCTAATCCACGAAGAGCTTCTCGCTCAGCGAGCGAAAGAACTCGGATTAGACAGTGAGATCGAGGCCAGCATAAACAAGCGTTTTCTGGACATCATGAAGCAGTACAACATGAAGACCCTTGATTCGCTCTATCAGGAAATGGAGAAGACGGGTGTAAACCCCCAGGAGATCCGTGAGATCTGGAAAAAACAGGCGACGAAAGATCTAGTTCTTCAGAAGGAAGTGCAGTCAAAGCTGTATTGGGGCTCGAGTGGCAAAGAAGTAAAGGACTTTTACGAAAAGAATAAGACAAAATTCACGAAGCCGGATACCGTAACCGTCAGCGAGATATTTCTTTCGTTCGCCGGACGGGACGAAGCCGCGGTCCGCGAAAAGGGCACGCAGTTGGTTGCTCAGCTTCGCGGTGGAGCTGATTTTGACAAGCTTGCGAAGGAGAACGCGGATTCTGGTGTCGTAACGCAGGGCCGCGGAAAAGACAAACTTAAGGTGACCGAACTTTCGCAGTTGCTGAATGAGGCGATCAAAGATGTAAAGGTCGGTGGGTTCACGAATCCCATATCAGCCGACCAGGTCGGAATCGTGATCCTCCGAATCGATGCTCGCGAAAAAGCCACGAGCGAATCGTACTTCGATGAGAATGCGGTGCGGATGGCGATCGTGCAGGAGAAAGGTGCTGAGGAGCAAAAGAAGTTTCTCGCGTCTTTACGAGCGGACTCGTACATCAAAATCAGCGACAGCTATCGTCCCATCGTATCGCCGATCCTGTTTGCGGACGAACGCAAGGAAAAACCCGCCAACAAGTAGTTCGACTTTAGATTGAACAAAAGGCAGTGGAATTTTTCCCACTGCCTTTATGTTTTGCCGCTCATGCGCCTGGACCTATTCTTAAAAGTTAGCCGCTTAATGCCCCGCCGCACCCTTGCTCAGGAGTTTTGCGATGCCGGGCAGATAAGTATCAATGGTGTAAAAGCTAAATCGTCTAAGGAAGTAAAAACGGGTGACGAAATCGAGATCAATCGCCGAGACCGATCGACTAAGCTACTGGTTTTAGAAATCCCGGCGACCAGGCAGGCATCAAAAAGTGGAGCGACCGGTCTGTACCAGCTTCTCGAAAACCGCGAAATAGACGACGACCTCAATTAGCTCAGGATCTCTCCTATCGCCGTCTCGTAAATCTCTAGCTTCCGCTTTGCCCGCTTTACATCCGGATGCTCATCCTTATAGCTCCTCTGCAGGCTCCACAGCTCGGTTTCCAGTTCGATCTTCCGGATAATTAGCTTACCCAGAGCTAAGGTCAGCTTAGAGGCTTCAGCCTCTTTCACCTTAGCGATCCGCTCCGTTTCCCGGTCTATGAGCTTGAGTACGTGACGGATCTCTATTATTTTCGGGAACTCTTCTGTGTATTCGAGGATCAACGATTCGAGCGTCGACGAGAGTTCCGTTCGGCGAAGCAGCAACTCGGCATACGCGGGAGACGAGCGGAAAGCTTTTTGAGACGCAGCCGAGACTTCTTTCTTATTCTTGTTCGATGTCTCGGCTTGCGTCCAACAAGTGATCGAAGCGAGCAGTATTGTTGCTATTACAGCAGACTGTTTTGTCATGAGAGTGGATCCTTACGACTTCTTATCAAACGTCAAGAAATTGGCATCCAGATTAGGATTGATGAGGTACTGCAGCAGTGCCAATTTCTGGGCAAGTGCGGACCCGACGAATAGGATTGTGAGCGTTATAACGCAGACCGAGCCGGCGATTCGTGAATAAAAACTCTTCATGTTGAATCTCGATTTAATAGATTGCAGTAGTCTGGATACTCTTTGCCGATGCACCGGTGATAGCCGGGTCAGAAGTAAACGCGTCGCACGAGTCGACCACGAACTCTTCGGCCTCGACTAGTCCGTCGCCGTAATCCTCCCCTGTTTGGAGAGTGTGAAAGTAACTTGTGATGTTATCCAAGATCTCGTCGGCTGAGTGCGAGTGATAGAGCGTAAGGCGAAATTGGGCACCGCCCACAAGACCTTTCGTGAACTGTCCCGCCAGCTGTTTCATCTTGCCCAGCGCGGGAAGCTCGGGCATTTCCTCGCGGCACATCTCAAAAAACTCGAGCAAGACCCTTTTTTTCTCTGCAAGGCCGGGCTGATAAATCTCGCGGCCAGCGAGAGCGTCGGCGAACTGCCGGAAGATCCATGGATTCTGCATCGCCCCACGGCCGATCAGGATGCCGTCTGTTCCAGCTTCGCTCCATCGCTCCATTCCGTAAGCGATCGTCGTGACATCACCATTTCCCGAAACCGGGATCGACACCGCCTCTTTAACTTGTCGGATAAGATCCCAGTTCGCGAGCCCCTTGTAGCCCTGTTCGCGAGTACGACCATGGACCTGGATATGCTCGACGCCGCACTGCTCAGCCATCTTCGCGACATCCACGACGTTGATGGTCGATTCTGTAAAACCCGTGCGAAGTTTGAGTGTCAAAGGTATCGCGATCGCCTTTTTAATTTCCTTCAGTATCGTCTCTAGCCGTGGAACATCCTTAAGCAAACCCGATCCGCCACCGTTTCTCACGACCTTAGGTGCCGGGCAGCCGCAGTTGACGTCTAGGATATCGGCCCCGACCTCTTCTGCCATCTCGGCGCCCATAACCATCCGCTCGACCTGGCCACCGAATATCTGGACCGCGTAGGGCCGCTCCTCTTCGTCGAAACGCATCTGGCGTTTAGCTTTCGGATTGCCCCGCGTTAATCCTTCGACCGAGATGAATTCGGAAACGACCAGACCGACTCCCCCCCGTCGCTTGATCAAGCGGCGGAAGGTATAGTCCGTCACCCCTGCCATTGGCGAAAGGATGAGCGGCGGATCAATGTCGATGTTGCGTATCTTGAACGGTTTCAAATTAGTAATTAGTGCCCGCGTGCGGTACTCGTCGCTTCCGATTCTTGATCACGAAGATCAGCCCAATAAGGAAAACGAAGAGCGAAAACACAAGAATTATCGCTCCGGGGATAATTCCGAACATCGCCTCTTCCCAGCTGGTGTGCGGGCCGTTAACTATCGGCAGAGCCACGGATATTGCCGTTACTGCAAAGCCGATCAGAACCCCCAGGCTTCCCAGTGTAAGTACGATTTTCCAGAACATAGATTCTTCTCCTGCCAAAAAGGTTGGAACCAAGCCGAACTTCAGAAGATTAACACAGGTCCGTCCGATTACATTATTCGGAAAATTAACACGTCAGGATTTGAACTTAGGATGATTCGATGCCTATAATTCGCAAGCTTTTCACCTTGTATTACATATTTTCGATTAGTACGACGTTCGCGGTGCAGACAGCAGAATTTTACGGTTCTAGCTGTTCATCCCCGAATCATCAAGACCTGGTTTCAACCTCACATGAGACCTTTTACACAGGGCATCCTGCGGGAGTCTAATTTCCATAGCCTAGTAAGGAGAACAATCATGTCAGATGGTCAACAAACCAAGTGGTATCTAGTAGTTGGATTCTGTATTGCTTTCGTATCGATTTTTTCCGTGGTAACACCCGCCCAGGATATAACCTCGGGAACTATCCAGGGCATCGTATCCGATGAGCAAGGGGCTGTGATTCCTGGCGCAACTGTCGAGGCACGTAATGTCGACACAAACTTCAGCCGGACTTTCACGACCGACTCTGACGGGCGCTTCACATTGCTTTCCTTGCCTCCCGGACGATATGTCGTTTCCACCACAAAGACGGGATTTTCTAAACTGAATATCGAGAATGTCGAGATCACGGTCGGACGCCAGCTTTCGCTGAATCCTACGCTGCGTGTGTCTGGCGTAAGCGGCGAGGTAACTATCACATCATCCCCGACGATCGATACCGCAAAGACCGAGTCCAGCACGACTATCAACGAGGCGACCATCTCGAACACGCCCATTCTCGGCAGAAAGTTCGAGGATCTATTGACCCTGACGCCCGGCGTGAGCATTACGCAGGGGCCCGACGGCGACGAGATCAACTTTGCCGGTCAGCGCGGGATCTTTAACAACGTCAGCCTCGACGGCGGCGACTATAACAATGGATTTTTCGGAGAACAGGCCGGGGGCCAGCGTGCCGCGATCGATATCGCCCTAGACGCCGTCAAGGAATTTCAAGTGATCGCGACAGGTGCCGGTGCCGAATATGGACGTACGGCCGGCGGCATCATAAACGTGATCACGAAATCGGGAACGAACGATGTGCATGGAAGCTTGTTCTTTAGCATGCGGAACGAAGCTCTCTCGTCGAATACTTCAGACGGCAAACCGCTGGAAGGATTTCATCGCGAGCAATTTGGCGGAACGGTCGGCGGTCCGATCGTAAAAAATAAAGCCTTCTATTTTTTTGCTATCGAATCCATCCGCGAAAACATAACCCGCGGAAATTTGAGCGAGTCGATCGGCGCCGTTCCGTGTCCTGTAGCGACGCCGACGATCGGGGCAAATGAGCCGCTGATCATTTCAAACCCAGATTGCCAGCGTGTCGCATTGCTCAATTTTTTCCGAACCAGCCGGAACCAGGATGAGGGCGCCCCGATCGACCGGGCGATTCGCAATACCGCTTTCCTCGGAAAAGTAGACTGGGACATTAATGACTCCAACAAGCTTAGCGGCTCCTACAATTTCGATTCTTCAAAGAACACGAATCAAACATTCGATGTTCCTACTTATGGGACTTCCGCTAACGGCACCGAAGGGCCATCGAAAATAAACGTCGCAAACTTTAACTGGTATACGACATTCTCGCCGACCGTCGTCAACGAGGCGCATTTTACTTACTCGCGCGAAGACCGGCCGCGTTCGGCAACCGAGTCGAACGTTCCCGCCGATACCGCGATTGGATTCGGCACGACATTCAGGTTTGGCAATCCATTCTTCCTGCAGCCCGGCGTCGATGAATTATTCTGGCGTACACAGATCCGCGATCATGTGTCGATCATCTCCGGCGCACACACGATCAAGGTTGGTGGCGAGTGGATACACAGCCTGAACGATCAGGTCTTCCGCGGCTTTTTCACTGGTCGATATATTTTTGACAGCGTGAACGGTTTCATCCGCTATGCGTCGGTTCCTGGAGCGAACGGGTTCGGTCCAACCGCATCCCGCTGCCCTAACGGAACCTGGATCACCACGGCGGCACCGTTCAATCAGACTTGCGGCGGCGGTAGCAGTAACGGAACGGGCGGCGGAACGGGTGCGACTCCACTACTGTTGTATCTTCAGGGCGCGGGCCGAAACGCTCCGGCAACCGATGCTGCGGGTGCGTCGAAGATAACGAACGACGACTATGCTCTCTTCGCTCAGGACAAATGGCAGATCTGGCCGAACTTTACATTCAATTATGGCCTTCGCTGGGAAGCGCAGATATTTCCGGATGTCGTTGTTGCGCCGAGCGACACCGCGTACGGCATATTCCTCAATGATCCGCGATTCCCGTCCGACGGCACATTGCCCAGTGACAAAAGCATGTTCCAGCCGCGAGTCGGCTTTGCATGGGACATCGCCAACAACGGACGAAGTGTCCTCCGGGGAAGTTTCGGGATCTACAATGCACGCCAGAACATGTTGTCGCAGGTCGGTTCGATCACAACAAATGGTGTGCAGCAGCAGACTATCGCTGCAGGCCCTTTCAACAACGTGCGTCCCGTCTGGCCAAATATACTGCCCGTCAGCGCGGGTTCATGTAGCGGACCGCGGGGAACCACGCCCTTTCCCTGTTTCAGCGGCGTGCGAGTCTTCGACCGCGGCTACGAGAACCCCGATATCTACACATTCAATGTCGCCTTCGAGCAGGAGATCGCACCTAACTGGGCAATGTACCTCGATTTCACAAACTCAAAGGCGGTGCATTTGACACGGTTCATCAATGTCAATCGCAACGCGTTCTTCTTCCCGTACCTCGATGAAACGATGGTCACAAGCTCGGTCGGACGCAGCCAGTATCGCGGATTTACCGCGGGGATTCGGAAACGTTTCTCCAACCGTTTTCAGCTCGAGGCAAACTACGTGTTCTCGAAGGATGAGGACGACGATTCGAACGAACGCGACCCGTTTGCCGATCGCTCGTTCGACATTAACAACCTACGGCTCGACTACGCGCTCTCAGATCGGGACATCAGGCACAAATTCAATTTCTTCTCCCACTTTGAGCTGCCCTGGAAATTTGAATTTACACCGCGTATTCAGGTTCGAACGGCGCAGCCGGCCACGCCTCCCGTTCGCACGGCGACGAATCGCAACACGCTTAGAAAGGACAACGAATATTTCTCGTTCGACTGGCGGCTTGCTCGGGTTTTCAATCTTACCGAGACAGTCGAACTTGTCCCGCAGATCGAGATGTTCAATACATTCAATAACGACAACCTGATTAACTCGTTATCCGGTGCCGGAAATCAGAACTCGATCACGGCCCCGAGTTTGTTCAACTTTGACGGATATCTGCGGCAAGGTATCGGAGATCCCCGGCAGATCCAGCTTTCAGTGAAGCTGAGGTTCTAAGCTGGCGTAATCTGCCCGCGAAGTACGCAAAAAGACGCGAAACAAGAATTTTGTTTTCGCGTCTTTTTCGCGTATTCCGCGGGTAAATATATTTTGAGCTCTAGTTCTTTGTCAGCTCAACACCGGTCGCGTCGAACGAAACTTCGGTCACTGTTCCGTCGGGGTTGCGACTATCGAACTTCGCTCCGTCATCGTTGATCAGATGATCAACGTGTTCCTTGGTGAGCACCTTCGTCTTGAAAGTACCCTGAGCTTTGACTTTCATCCCCGCGGAATTCAATGGAATGAAGAAAGCGTGGTCACCGAATGTTACGCGGACCGACTTACCGCCTTCCTTCGCCGCCATCTCCATCCAGCAGCCCTCTTTCTTGCAGGAGCGGACGATTACGCCTTCAACTGCAACAGACTTGCCATCATATTTGTCCGGGTCGGCCAAAACCTTTTCCAGCGATACCTTTGTCGTCCCTTTTACAAAGGAAGAGCCGCGGGTGATCGTTTCACCGCTTTTAAGCTCAACCGCCGCGTTCTGGGCATTTTTTGCGACGGGATCGCCTTTGCTGTTCAGTTCGCTCTGCGATAACGCCGCGACGGACAACGATAAAACAACTGCCACAATTATTACGATGTGCTTCATAGTTTCTTAATTCCTGTACCGGTAAACTTCTAAGATTTTAATGCGAACGATTCAAATATGAAATTGTACGTCACGATTTATGCAAATCAAATAGAACACCGCTCACCATCGGTCGTTTCAAAAGTCGTACGATTTTTCTAGAACGTCTGGTCTCCAAAGACTATTCTCCCGCCGATGCATGTCGTCGTGACGTGGGCAAGTCGAATGGTGGTGATCGGAACGGCGAAAATATCATCCGATAAGATTACGAAATCCGCCAGCTTGCCGACCTCAATAGTTCCCTTCTCCGCCTCCCTAAACTCGGCGTAGGCTGAACCTCGCGTGTACGCTCGCACGGCGTCGTAAACTGATATCGATTCAGCTCCGGCGTTGACCGCACCGTGAACTCCGAGGATGGGATTGAAATCCGTTATCGCTGCGTCCGAGCCGAACGCAAGCGAAGCTTTTTGCTTCACCAGCCTCGAGTAATAGCCGCCGCTGCTTCCGTAAAAAAGGTGCGGCTGCATAGACGGGATAATTTCCGACCGAGCGAAACGGGAGACGTCGGTCTCTCGCGGATTGTGCGCGTGTTCGACGCGGAATCGACGATCGCGGGGCCCGTTCGATCTGGCAGCCTGCTCGAACACATCCAGAACAATTCTATTCGCGGCGTGGCCGATAGCGTGCACCATTATTTGCAGATCAGCTTTGTCGGCTCCGACAATATCGCGGGACAACTCCGGAGCCTGGTCCTCATCACCGTCCGAAAAGCTTTTCAAACATCCTCCGCGGACCATCTCGCTGTTGTCACTCAACGCTGACGGATCGGCAAGCTTCTTCCAGTCGGGCAGCGGAATGCAATCGTAGACACGGGTCTTTAGCTTTCCCTGTCGATGGATTTCGCGATAGACCGAGCGGCTGTCATCCGAGTGCATGTCCTGAACGCTCGTCACGCCGAGCGACGCTGCGTAGTTGGTCGCCGTCTCCGCGATCTCGGGCCAACGGCGTGTGTGATCTGTGGGAACGGCGTGTGCGACACGTTTCATTGAATCGCCGCGGATGATGCCATTCCCTTCGGATATGTCACTCTTCAATCCGCCAAGTTTTCTTGCAAGTGTGTTAGCGAAGGCGGACAGACCGTCGGAACTGTAAATGAAGACTGGGTTGTCGGGAGCCGTATTGTCGATCGAAAGCCTATCCGGCTCGACGGTCCAGCCACCGCCGAGGACCCATCGCCCCCTCGGTAGAAATTGAACGTAACGTGCAATCTGTTTCTCGATATCTGCCGGAGTTTTCGCATGGCGAAGATCGATCGACGAAAAACTGTTGCCGATCGCCATGAAGTGGACGTGGGCATCGTTAAACCCAGGAAGAAGCAGTTTGCCTTTCGCGTCGATCACCCGTGTCTTCGGGCCAATGAGTCGACGGATCTGGTTATTTGTTCCGACGGTGGAGAAGCGGTCGCCGATTACAGCAACGGCCTCGGCTTTCGAGTTTGAAGAGACGATCGTTCGGATCTGTGCATTGATGATGACGAGGTCAGCGGGTTGGTTTTGGGGCTGGGCGCGTGCGGCTCCAAGAAAGAGCGATAGAATAATGAACGCCGCGCTAACTCTCATCCCAACATCTCGACGCTAAAAAAACCCGATCGACCCGCCGGAAGGCGCTGCAGAATTACAATTATTCAGGCCGCTGATAAACAACTTTCCCGCCTGCTACCGTGACAAGCACCCTTACGTCGCGGATTCTGACGGGCTCGATGACGAAAATATCGTCCGACAGAATGACAAAGTCCGCGAGCTTTCCCCGCTCGATAGAACCCTTAACCTTCTCTTGAAATTCAGCGTAAGCGGAACCCATTGTAAAAGCCCGAATGGTTTCTTCGACCGAGAGCTTCTGTTCCGGTATCCAGCCGTTCGGATTCTTCTCGTCAAGTGTCCGGCGGGTGACGGATGCGTAAACGCCTAACAAGGGATTAAGCGGAGCGACGGGCGAGTCTGAGCCGAACGCGAGTACGGCACCCGAATCCAAAAGTGTGCGAAATGCGTAAGTCCCCTTCAAGCGTTTTTCGTCTAATCTTTTCCACGCCCAGCGACCGTCATCGATGATGTGAAACGGCTGCATGGAGGCGACAACTTTCTGTGCACCGAAACGCCTGATGTCCTCCTGACGCAGATGCTGTGCGTGTTCGATCGTAAACCGGCGATCAGCTTGTCCATTTGCCTGAACGGTCTTGTCGTAGATATCGAGGATCGTCGCGTTCGCCTTGTCACCGATCGCGTGGATCCTGATTTGAAGCCCGGCTTTGTCGGCAGCGAGGACGTATTCCGGAGTTTTCGGGATCTCATCGGATGCGAGACCGGTCGAGGTGGGAGCGTCGAGATACGGATCGAAAAACCACGCCGTCGTCGAGCCAAGACTGCCGTCGGCGTAACCCTTCAAACATCCGACACGCAGCATCGAATCGCCGAACGCAAACCTGACGCCTGTGTTCTGCCACCTGGAGTAATTAGAAAGCGGCGAACATCCATACACACGGGTCTTCAGCGTGCCGCGCCTGAGCAGCTCCTGAAACACTCCGACATCCGTTCCCGTCGACATGTCCTGAACGCTTGTAACGCCAAGGCTCGCCGCATGATCTGACGCAGCTTGTGCCGCTTCAAGTTTCTGTTCGAATGAAAAATCGGGAACGGCTCGGCCGACATAATTCATCGCGGCGTCTTTGAAGACTCCGGTCGGATTGCCATTCGCATCACGTACGATCTCGCCGCCGGCAACGTCTTTAACGGTCTTGTCGACTTTCGCCAGTGTCATCGCAAGCGTATTCGCGAGCGCCATGTGCCCATCTAGCCGATCGATGAACACCGGATTGTTAGGCGTGACCGAGTCGATCATCGCAGCGGTCGGCAGGTTATTCGGCGTCCAGTTTTCATGGTCCCATTTTCCGCCGAGTATCCAGCGATCTTTTGGAAGCCTGGCGGCAA
>JBKJOR010000081.1:0-17211 GCA_046595575.1 Pyrinomonadaceae bacterium
GCTTCGTCGGCGGGGTGGTCGGCTGACGGGGTGGTAGATGACGGGGTGGTGGCCGACCCGGGCGTTGATAATCGTGTCGCGGTCGTTCGCGTCGAACAGTTCTACCCGTTCCCCGGAGAGAGCCTAAGCGCGATCTTTGCGTCATATCCAAACGCGACCCAGATCTTTTGGACGCAGGAAGAGCCCCAGAACATGGGCGGTTGGACATTTGTCGAACCCCGTCTGCGATCGATCAAACCCGATAACGTAACGCTCCGTTACGTCGGTCGTGTCGCATCGGCATCCCCAGCAACCGGCTCCTATGCGATCCATGAACTCGAACAGAAACAGATAGTCGATCAATCCTTGATCGGCGACTCGGACGAAATATCGCCGGCGAGCGAACCGGAAGTTTCGGAAAAGATCGCACCGGCAGGAGCATAGTGTCTGCTACCGGGTACCGCAGATCAGCGTTCTAATCACGTTCGTGCCGTAATCGCTGGTCATAGGAGATTATCGTTTACGAAATCGGTGAGGCGTGTTCTAATAGCGTTTCACCGATTTTTCTTTCCCCTGAATTGCGGAACATCCATGATCCGGCCGATCGTCTAATGTGGCTCGGCAAACTTGAATTATGAACAGACTCAACCTCACGCTCGCTCTCATACTTTCGACTATCACGTTAACTAATCTCCATGCCGCCAGCCCGGGCGATCTTGACCCGACATTCGGAAGCGGCGGCAAGGTGTTCAATTTACCGGCCAACCTGATGCCTGCCGAAGATGTCGCTAGACAGGCCGATGGAAAGCTCGTGATTGTCGGGAGCACACTCGGCCCCGACAACACGCAGGATTTTGGGATCGTAAGGCTGAATGCCGACGGCAGTCCGGACACCGGTTTCGGCACGAACGGCCGGGTCGGAATATCTTTCGATACCGGCTTTAACGAAATGGCAACGGCGGTGGTTGTGCAAACGGACGGCAAGATCGTTGTTGCCGGAAGTGTGCAACTTGGAACTTCTGGTTGGGACATCGGTGTGATTCGACTGAATTCGAACGGCTCACCCGACGGCACTTACAATGGCGGCAAAGTGAAGGTGAATGTGCACACTGCCGGGGGTGACGATTTCGCGTACGACATGATAATCCAGAGTGATGGCAAGGTGGTCATCACCGGAACGACTCGGCCGACGCCGAACAAGGACATCGCCCTCGTCCGACTAACAACCGGCGGAACGCTTGACGGAACCTTTAATGGCGGCCGGATCACGATCCAGATCGGATCGGGGAACGAGGACGAAGGATTGGCTCTTGCATTGCAGACAGACGGGAATATCGTCCTCGTCGGCAGCACGGCCGGAGACTTTTGCCTGTTGAGGATCACGCCGGTCGGACAGTTGGACGGCACGTTCGGTTTCATGGGGTTTGTTCAAACACCAGTCGGCAGCCAACTCGATCGGGCGACCTCCGTTGCTATCCAGAGCGATGGAAAGATCATTGCTGCCGGAACAGCGAACAGCGGTTCGTTCGACGAGATGGCTTTTGCCCGATACACAACGGGCGGCGCGCTTGATCCGAGCTTCGATACGGACGGAAAAGTAACGTACGACATCGTCCCGTCTACGTCTGACACGCTTGGTTCCGTGCTTATCCAGGCGGATGGCAAGATCATCGGTGTCGGAGCCGGCGGAGGATCATACGCATTGGTTCGATTGAACACAGGCGGCTCACTAGATTCCACTTTCGGTGTCGGAGGCAAGGTTATTCAAAACGTTGCACCAGGCACCAGCGCAGCACATCGGGCGATATTGCAGCCGGACGGAAAGATCGTCGCGGTAGGCGACGGCAGCAACGTCGGCAACACGGTGTTCGGCTTTACCGCCGCGCGTTTTCTGACGGTTGCCACAGCAGGTGGCGACGCTCCATTCGACTTTGATGGCGATGGAAAAACGGACGTCGGAATCTTTCGTTCGTCGGTCGGAGAGTGGTGGATAAATCACCGCGGCAGTGGAAACACACTGGCGTTGCAGTTCGGAGCTTCGACCGATCGAATTGCTCCGGCGGATTACACCGGCGACGGCAAGACGGACGTTGCGATCTGGCGGCCCTCAACAGGTGAGTGGTACATCCTTCGGTCAGAAGACAATTCGTTCTACTCGGTTCCGTTTGGGACTACGAATGATATCCCCGCACCGGCCGATTACGACAACGACGGTAAAGCCGACCTCGCTGTTTTTCGGCCATCGAATACGACCTGGTATATCGCACGATCGGCTGGAGGAACAACGTTTGCCCAATTCGGAATAGCCGGTGATGTGCCTGTCGCGGCAGATTACGACGGCGACGGACTCACGGACATCGCGATCTTCCGTCCTTCAAACGGGCAATGGTGGCTCAGTCGATCGACCGCGGGCGTGACAGTCCACACATTCGGCAACTCGACCGACAAACTGGTTCCCGGAGATTACACCGGCGACGGCAAAGCTGACGTTGCAGTCTGGCGACCGTCGACCGGCGAGTGGTACATCCTTCGAAGCGAAGACACTAGTTTCTACTCAGTACCATTCGGCGTCGCGACGGACATTCCGGCTCCGGGAGATTATGACGGTGACGGCAAGTTCGACACGACGGTGTTCCGGCCATCGACCGCGACATGGTATTCGCAACGAAGCACGGCAGGGACGCTGATCCAGCAGTTCGGACTGACTAGCGACACGCCCATTCCGAGTGCGTTCGTGCGGTAAGGCAACCTATACATTTCCGTTTACGAAATCGGCGAACCGTGTTTTAATACCGTTTCGCCGATCTTTTTTTCGATGCCGCAATGCCCAAATTTGGATTACTAGTTTTCACGATCGTTTTATTGACGGTTTCGTGTCAGACGAAGCAGCTGACCACGCTCGTGGCGGAGGCTGAATCAAACGTACAGCCGATTGCTACGCCCACACCTCGATCCACCGATCTGATCACCCTCGCGGCGGTCGGCGACATCATGCTTGGCTCACCTTTCCCGAACGACACGCGCATGCCGCCGAACAACGGGGCGGATATTTTAAAGGACGTGACACCGATCTTGTCGGCCGCTGATATCGCATTCGGAAATATGGAAGGTCCAATCGTCGATGGCGGGCTCTCGGAAAAATGCGGTACGCCGAAGCCTGGTCAACCGATCCGCTGTTTTGCTTTTCGAATGCCCACAAAGTACGCCACAAATCTCAAGGCCGCAGGCTTTGATGTGATGAGCGTCGCGAATAATCACGCATCGGATTTCGGCGAAACGGGCCGGGCTAGTACTAGACGGACACTTGACGCACTCGGCATCAAGCATGCCGGCAGCGACCGTGCACAATATTCGACAACCTATCTGGAAACCAAAGGCCGAACCATCGCCTTTATCGGGTTCGCACACAACAACATTTCGCCCAACGTAAACGATCTCGCCACCGCGCGAAGGCTAGTGCAAGAGGCCGCCAAAAAAGCCGATATCGTCGTCGTGTCGTTCCACGGCGGTGCTGAGGGAACTGGAGCACAAAACGTGCCGCGACGCACGGAATTATTCTTTGGCGAACAGCGCGGGAACCTGCCTCTGTTCGCACACACCGTCATCGACGCCGGAGCCGATCTGGTTCTCGGCCACGGTCCGCACGTCCTGCGCGGGATGGAGCTCTACAAGGACCGCTTGATCGCGTACAGCCTTGGAAATTTCGCGACATACGGATGGTTCCGCCTTGAAGCAGAAACTGCATTAACGGTGATCCTTGAAACCCGCCTCGCATCCGACGGCAAATTTATCGGTGGCAGACTGCACTCTGCACGGCAGGAAGACCGGGGCATCCCGGTGCTGGATCCGACGGGCTCGGCCATCAAGAAGATCCGTTCTCTCTCGCAAACCGATTTTGCTACGACAGCTCCGATGATCTCTGAGGATGGGATGATCGGCCCCGTTATATCGAAATAACTTGTCTGGCGACGTTTGAAACTTAAAACCGTCCGAGCGAGTATTACCCTCGCCGCCGAAACGCGACGGAAACTAACAACAGAGGAGAGATCAGAATGAGCAGGAATAACGTAGGCTGGTTTGAGATCTATGTCGACGATATGGAACGCGCGAGCAAGTTTTATGAGGCCGTCATCGGCGTAAAACTGGAAAAGCTGGAGAGCCCCGACGTCGATATGTGGAACTTCCCGATGGATATGGAGGCACCCGGATCGTCCGGTGCGCTGGTTCACATGCCGGGCTTTCCGGCCGGAGGCAACAGCACGCTCGTATACTTTAGCTGCGAAGATTGCGCGAACGAACAGTCACGGGTATTGGCTGCGGGCGGGCGAGTTGAGAAAGAGAAATTCTCGATCGGGCCGTACGGCTTCATCTCACTCGTCTACGACACCGAGGGCAATATGATCGGCCTTCACTCCCTCAAATAAGCCCCTTAGTGGTAAGTGCAGGATTCAGTTCTGGCAGGGATTATCACTTAACGCTTACTTTCTGCTTCTCGATCTTCGTGACAAGCTTTCCCGCGTGGTTGCGAGCGATCAACGGAATGCGTTCGTCGTTCGTCAGCGTATTCAGGAGGGGAACCATCTGCAACGGGTCTGAGATCTCGTTGCGCCGTATCAAGGCATCCAGAGCGTCGAGAAGTTTTGGAGCTTCAAGCGGCTGATTTTCGCGGGCGACAGTTATCTCAAAGATCCAGATGAATTGGTTGCTGAGCTTTCGATATTCGTCCAGGAGCTTTTTCGCTTCCTTGTTGACCGTATAGTTGAACGTCGCGGTTCTTTGTTTCGCAGCTTTTTTCAATCTAAAAGTAGCTACGCCGAGATGCGAATAATCTTTCTCGTATTGATAGTTAGCGGTCGAGTCGAGAAAATTTAACGCGCTGTATGCGGCGTCGATCCGCTCCATCGCCGCGGTTGAGACCTGCAGCGGGTCGGTCACTGTATCCCCAAACATTCTCTTTATAAAAGTGATCGTTCCCCGACCTGCCTCGTCGTGTTGAATCACGATCTTACTGTTATCGAACTCAGGCTGGGAGAACTCGTAGAAGTACGGCTGATCAACGGCAGCCGCCTGCTGCCGCGCCTCTTTCGTTCCCGCTCCCTTTGACGCGGGTCGCTCATTCTTTTTCGGTTCTGTATGTACGACGACCGGCTTTTCTTCTACCGGGACGGGTGACGGCGAGACAACGACCGTCGGCTTCTTGACGACCGGCTTCGTCCGGCGCTTCGTCTGGGCGTCAACCGCCGATGTCAGACAAACCAACGCGAACACAAATAAAATGATCGATCTCGGGAAATTCATGTAAATCTTTTTTGTGTCTTTGTATGTTTTAGATATCACGGCCGAGTGATAGACGCTAAAACCTCGAAGATAATATCAGACGGTCAGCGAGTTTGATGAAAGGATTAGTTGAAAGGTTTGACGCAGCCTGTCGCGTGAGTATGTCGGCAGGTCTACCTCGTGAACGAGGCGTGTGGTTTTGATACCTTTCTTATTTAGTGTTCTTTTTCGTGTGGCTTAGTGGTTTCAGATCGCAGGCTAGGAATCTGGAACTACTAACCCACACGAACAAATACAGAACACGAACGCGCACGATCCCTCGAAGTGGATTCTGGTTTTATTCGAACTTAACGGAGACGACCTTCGACACGCCAGCTTCCTGCATCGTGACTCCGTAGAGTGCACGTGCCGCCTCCATCGTCCGCTTGTTGTGCGTGATGACTATGAACTGTGTCTTCTCCGACATGTCGGCGATCTTGTTGACGAACCGGCCAACGTTAGCGTCGTCGAGCGGAGCGTCGACCTCGTCGAGCAAGCAGAAAGGCGAAGGCCGGTATCGGAAGATCGCGAGGACGAGAGCGATCGCCGTCATCGCCTTCTCGCCGCCAGACAGAAGCAGGATGTTCTGAAGACGTTTCCCGGGCGGCTGTGCGACAACCTCGATGCCCGCTTCGAGAACGTCGTCATTTTCGAGCAGCGTCATTGCGCCCTTACCGCCGCCGAACAGCTCGTGGAAAAACTCTATGAAGTTTGTATTGATCGCCTCGAATGCATCGCGGAACTTGGCTCGCGAACGTTCCTTGATCTCCCGAAGCGCCTCTTCCGCTGACGCGATACTGTCGATAATGTCCTGACGCTGCGACGTGAGAAACAAGAGACGTTCTTCAGCTTCGGTAAGTTCTTCGACCGCAAGCATGTTGATCGCGCCAAAACCTTCGAGCTTGTTACGGAGATCGTCAACGCTCTCGCGACACGCCTCGAGATCGAACTCGTCGGGCAACGCTTCGGACGCTATCAGAACCGCAAGCTGCGTATTAAGATCCTGCGAACATTTTTCGTTTACATTCTGGAGACGGGTGACGGCTTCGGTCTGGCGAACCTCGATCGCAGCCCGTTCGTTAAGCGCGTCCGCCGACCGGTGATTTAGATCGGCAAGCTCGGTCGACATCGCATCGGCCGTTTGTCGAGCGTCCGTGACCTCGCCTATGGCCGTCGTTACCTCGGCTTCCTCACCCGACTTCTGCACCTCGGCACCGGCAATTCGATCGGCGATCGACGCTGTTGATCCTCTAAGTCCCGCGGTTTTGGCGTCGATCTCGGTAAGCTCCAACGTCTGTAGGGCGGAACGCGATTCGAGTTCCTTTTGCTCGTTCTCGACACGGCGAAGCGCCGACTGAACTGAACGCCGACGCTCTCCCGATGTAGCAGCGAGAGTGCGTTTCTCATTCACGGCCGCATTTTCTTCGTCAGACTTCGCACGTGCCGCGGCAAGCAGCGCGTTGATCCGTTCGACCTCATTGTGAGCATCGCTTCGCAAACGTTCTGCCTCGCTGCGATTTTCCGCCGCTTCCGAGATACGCAATCTTACTTGCTCAGTCTCGTCGGCCGTCTGCTTCTGCTCTTCGGCAATTACCTTTTTGTGACGGTCGGCCCGATCGATCTCCTGGCGGGTCGATGAGCGCTGGATGTCGAGGCCGTGTAATCCTCGCTCGACCTTGATAATGAGCGACTGCAGATCGACGGTTTTTTCCTCGAAAGATGCAAGCACGCGACCGTCTTCGTCGGCCACAGCGCGGGCCCGCACGATCTCATCGTCTAACGCGATCAGCGTCGTCCCCAATCCGGAAAGCTCACGCTTGAAAGCGAGGAGCGAGGCGTTAGGCTCATCCCCGGTGACCTCGCGACCTGTGATGAAAAGGCCGGCCGGAGTAACGACGCTTCCGCTGAGGGTAACGAATGTTTCGCCTGAAGCAAGATCGATATCGCGGGCCTCATCGACTATCCTCGCGGACATCTCTCGCGGAAAAACTTCGTTGAGTTTAGCAAGCAGGTCGTGCGATACCCCGAGCACGTTCGCTACGAGGGGATCGAACGCCGTCTGTTGAGTTCGGGCTCCGGTCAAAGACGGCGCCGCGAGGATCGCTATACGCCCGATAGCATTTTGCTCGAGCCATGCTGCAACTGTCTTCGCATCGTCGATGCTGTCGACAATTACGGTCTGTAGGCGGTGTCCAAACAAACTCTCGATCGCGATTTCATAGCGCTCGTCGACGTTGAGAAAATCGGCGAGCACCCCCGCGAGACGCACACCGATCTGTTCTTGCGCCGCAAAGAGCTTTTGTATTTGGGGCGCGTAGACGGCACGGTTCTCGTCTAGCTCGAACAGAGTGTCGCGTCGATTCCGAGTCTTGAGCTGCTCGGCCTCGAGATTTCTTAAGGACTCTTCCGAACCGCGCAGTTTCTCGCGTGCCGTTGAGGTCGCGGAGATAAGTTCCGTCTTCTCGGCCTGCAGCGAATTAAGCTTTGCGGTATCGGCGATCTGGCTTGCTTCAAGCTCGGCCGCCTCCTTGATGAATGCTTCGTAAGCTTCGGCGGCTCGCACCGCTTCCCGCTCGAGTCCATGTAAACGCTCGGTCAGACGTTCAGTATTCGCCTCAAGCTGTCGAGCGATCTCATCGAACCGCCCGACGGCCGCCGTGTGCTTCATGAGATCGCCGCGGTGCGATTCGAGTTCGTCCTCGATCTTACGGGCGTCGTCAAGCTTTAAGGCGTACTGTTTTTCCGCTTCAACCAAGATCTGACGTGACGCATCTGCTTCGGCGCTTTCGGCTTCGTCTTCCTGGTGAAGTCGTTCGAGCTCGGATTCGATCAGCTTCAACCGCTGCTCGATCGCTTCGATCTCACCGCGGATCGATTCCGAGCGATTGTTCAGATTGACGATCTGTTCCGCCTGATAACGATGCTCCCGCTCAGCACGATCGCGCTCGAGAGCGTTATCCGCGTGCTGACGGCGAATTTCGGCAAGCGTTTCCTCGACAAATCTCGCACGCTGGGTCGCTTCGCGAAACGCTTCTTCCTGTTCGGCAACCTTCACCGTAAAACTCTTCTCGAGCTCTATCGCCTCGGCAAGCTGCTTCTCAAAAGATTCTATTGCGGTCGAAAGATAACTGCCCTCGGCAGCGAAAAGCTGGCGGAGAAGAACGCGGAACTCTTCCTGAAGGACGATGTAACGACGGGTCTTTCCTGCCTGGCGTCGAAGTGAATTCGCCTGCTTCTCGATCTCCGAAACGATATCAGAGATTCGCCCGAGATTGGTGCGGGCGGATTCGAGGCGGGTTTCAGCCGCACGCTGGCGTGTCCGGAATTTTGAAATGCCCGCGGCTTCTTCAATTAGATTGCGTCGATCCGAAGGTTTAGCGGAGAGGATCTGGCCAATACGGCCCTGTTCGATGATCGCGTAATGTGCACCGGAAAGTCCGGTGCCGGCGAAGAGGTCCTGAATGTCGCGGAGCCGGCATGTCTTACCGTTTAGTTCGTACTCGCTCTCACCCGACAGATATAGCCGGCGGGTCACCGAAACAGCTTCGCCCGGGGCGAAATCGAGTGCGAACGAACGCGGGCGCCAATGCCGTTTTGTTTTGATCGTCCGTTCGACGGTTTGTACCGATCCGACTTGCGCGGCATGGACCTTCTCGACCTCAAACTCTTCGGCATGAAAGCCATTCGCCTCAGCCTGTGCGGCGGCGATCTCACCGACGGCTTCGGTGACTACCGCCTCGTCAATGGTCTCGGCTTCGAGCGCGTCAACGTCAACGGCCGTTTCGTCGAGAGCACTCAGCGTCTCGTCAATGTCTTCTAATTCGTTCTCGTCGATGTCGAAGGTTTCGTCGTCGCGAACGAGGTGAAGCACAACCACAGCCATTCCGCCCGGCTTACGGTTACGAGATCCTTGAAAGACAACGTCTTTCATCTCGCCGCCGCGCAGCGATTTTGCTCGCTGTTCGCCGAGCACCCATGAGATGGCGTCCGAGACATTCGATTTCCCGCAACCGTTCGGGCCAACAACCGCCGTGATGCCGTTACCCGTGAAGACGATCTCGGTATAGTCCGCAAAGGACTTGAAACCGGTGATTTCTAAACGTTGGAGCTTAAACATTGTATAGTGCTTGGGGAACCGAGGTGCACTATATTTTGGGGTAAACGGGAATTGAAGTCAAGAATGACGAAGTCGGATGGTGAGCAGT
Source organism: Pyrinomonadaceae bacterium (assembly GCA_046595575.1). Lineage (GTDB taxonomy): Bacteria > Acidobacteriota > Blastocatellia > Pyrinomonadales > Pyrinomonadaceae > OLB17. The sequence goes on from JBKJOR010000081.1 coordinate 9,501, forward strand.
CAGAGGTGAGAAGTCAGAGGTGAGAAGTCAGAAGTCAGAAGTCAGAAGTCAGAATCCTGCCGCGAGCTTCTGACTTCTGACTTCTGACTTCTGACTTCTGACTTCTGAGTCTCCTTTCTTACTTCAATTCCGAACCAACGTTGCGAAGGCCTTCTTTCTCGGCACGCTCGTTATCGAGTTCGGTCAGAACGTCTAAAAGAAAGTTGGTGTTACTGACGATGTTTATGATGACCGGGAATTCGTTTTCGGAGGTTGAGAACTCAAAAGTACCGCTGTTGATCTCAATGATATCTCGAAATGCTCCGCTGCCATTGTGACCGTTACATTCTGCGTCGACGATCTTGCCGTCATTAAAAGATACGTTGCCGAGGTGCATGTCTGATTTGACGACAAGCAGGCCCGTCATCTTCGCACTCTCGATCACCTGGACGGCGTCGAATATGGTCACGTAACCCAGATTACCTGCGAACGTGACATCGGTTCGAACTTTCTGCGGCGAACGGTCGCGGTTGACCGCAAAATCCGGGCGGCGGGCACGACGTATCGCCTCGAGTCCGGGCGCGACTGAGACCCGCGGATCGAGCAGCTTCGCCTCCTGCAAACGATCGTACGCAAGATCGAATTCTTCACGACCAATGTAGAGACTGACTAACGCAAGACACTGCCGTGCCGCTTCATTGAGATTCTTTTGCTTTATGCAGATGTCGCGAAGCTTCTCGCGCAAGGCGATAGAGCGCGGGCTACGTTCCAGCGAATCGTGAAGCAGTTTGAATGCCTTTTCCGATGAACTGTATTTGACGAAGAGATCGGCGTCGAGAAGAACCGACTCAATGGAGACTTCGGTGAGCACGCCTGTGCTCTCTGTTGCGTGGCTCATAGGGCGGGCGTGAACAAAGATGTTCAACACAGTAAAGTTACCACATTTACCTCGGCCGAGTCACCATAATTCTCTTACGCCTGAAGAGCCTGGCTTTGGCGTCAGAAACACTGCCACCCGACGCCAAAGCCAGTAATTTGGGACGTTTAGTCACTTATCTGTAGAAAGCGAACCTTTTTCGCGCCGGTCAGAAGTCGAACCTGACGCCAAGTCGAATCTGCCGATTCCTAACAGTTCGTGACGGGACGAGGAATTCCTGGTGGAAGCTCGCTACCTGTTCAGTGTTCGTTGGATTCAAATTTATGAACTCGGCTCCGAAAGTGAATACCGTGCTATTAAAAACGTTCCCAACCTCGACGCTGGGGCGCAGACGTAGGCGTTCGGAGAACCGGAATTCGCGTGTGACGTTTAGATCAAACAGAAAACTTCCCGGGCCCTTGCCAGCGTTTCTCGGTAAGTTGCCGGCGCTCCCGATCGGCGCAAACGTGAATTGCTCGAACACCGTTTGAGGAAAAGGTGTACCACGCTTACGCCAAGAGAGGTCGTTAAGATCCCCGCTATAGTTCGGGCGATCGGTCGATACCTCGTCAAGGTTTCGATCATTGGTAGATCCCGCACCGTTCGAAATATTGAACGGCCCGCTTGAGCCAAGTCGCAGAATGGGAGACAGACGTAAGCGGCCAAGCCACCACGGCATGTCAAAGCTCCCGGAAAACGCCAGTCTGTGGCGCCGGTCCTGCAGCGACGGCGCACGATCAGAAGAGAAATCAAATATGTCGCCCGGGTTAGAGGTGTTATTGACGCCGTCGTCCTCGGATCTGGACAACGTGTAAGCCATCCGGAAAGAAGCCGCAAAGCCATACCCGAGTTGGCGAAACCGCTGGCGAAGGTCGACTGTCAGCCCGCTGTAACTCGCCACTCCTATCGCCGCGACCTGATCGAGCTGGGATGGAAATTCACCACCCAGACGGCGGCCCAGACTAGACTGCAGCGCCGCACGTGCTCGCCCTATCGGCGTGGACGCAGCCGCCGATGAATTTCTCGACGCAAGGTTTACGGTCGTCGTACCGGCCGATGTAGAGACACCATTGGTGTCGTTCGGATCGCCGTTCACGAACCGGACCGTCGGACTGCTAAATCCATTTACGAGGTAATCGTTGTAGTCCCTAAATCCGGGTGGAAGATAATACGTATTCGCATTGAACTCTCGAAAAAGATGAACCGTCCGGTTGAAAGTATAGTTCGCTTCCAAAACGAGGCCGTCCGAGATCTCGTGCTCGAAACCGACATTGAACTGATAACTTTCGGGCACCTTAATGTCCGGGTCGATACGACGAAGATTGTTTGCGGGAACCGAGAATCCGGTCTGCGTGCCGGTCAGAGCACCTGATGCGCGAAGCGAATCCTCGAGACCGATCAATTCCTGCATCGCGAGCGGGTCTGGAAAAGTAACTCTCCGCAGAAACTGGCAACGGGCGGATAAATATGTCGCACTACCGGGATCGAAGCAGAGGTGATTCGAGTTCGTCGCCGGGCCGGGTAAGCGATTCGTGTCGTAACTTTGTCGTGACTCGGTTAGATTCGCGTCGTCGAACGTTCGCAGCAGGACTCGGTTGTAAAAAATGCCTGCTCCGATCCGGATCACTCCCTTACCGCTCTTGAATGGCGAGTAGGCGACGGCCACCCGTGGGCCGAAATTGTTGTTATCGTCGATTATCGTTTCTTTCTCGAACCGCAGCCCGAGGCTCAAAGTTACGTTCGGACGCAGCCGCCATTCGTCCTGCGCGAACAAACCGTAATAGGTATTATTTTGTCCGGTTTGCCTGCCAAAGTTTCGGCGGTAGCGTCCTACGTTATTGTCCAGAAAATTCCTGACAGAAATAAAGTTAAAGGTGCCGGTCGCATCCTGCAGATCGAGGAAGTCCGAATCGATCCCCTGCAGATCGAAGCCCAGCTTCAACGTGTGGCTTCCGGCGACTGCCGTCAAACTTTCCTGGACCTGAAATCGCTTCTCGACCCGTGTGCCCGGAAAGTTGAAGTTCACGGCTGAGGTAGAGTTTCCCGCGATCAACGTTCCGCTTCGGCTGTCAGCCCCACTTAGCGTGTCCGTTAGTGTTATCAAAACGACAGGATCGAGCGGATCTGCGGCGGCAAAGTTCGGTTTGAAACGGGAAAATTGAAAGCGAAGTTGATTAACCAGTTTCGAGTTGAACACGTAATTGTTAGTTAAGGTGTACGCATCGGTGTTCCGGGTAGGGCCTAGGATCGCTTCTTCGAGCCGGCTGGTTGCCGTCCTGAATTGACGCGTGCTGCGCTGATTTCCGAGTTGGAATCCGAACGTTAAATTGTGTCCATCAGTAAAATTATGATCGACCCGACCTGAGAATACGTGCCTTGTCGCCGGAGTTGGGATGCTGACGACATACGGCGCAAACTGCGCCGGCGATCGGCCGGGGGTTAGCGAAGTGTCCGCCTCGGGCCGCGGAGATCCGCCCGTCGACGACGGCAGTGTGAAATTCGGATTGGGTTGAACCGGCACGACTGTGTCGATCAGTGTTGTGTCCTTGAGTTCGCTGTTCTCATACGCCGCAAAAAAGAAGGTTCGCGCTTTAAGGTATCCGACGGGCACTGGTCCGCCGAACGTAAATCCCGGGTTGTATTCCGAAAAAGGCAGACGCGAGAGCCCCCGCCGATTGTTGTTGTAAGTATTCGCGTTGAGATCGTCGTCGCGAAAATATAGAAACGCTCGCCCAACAAATCCGCGCGTGCCACTGCGTGTCCGTAAATTCACCCGCCCGCCGGACGCCCGTCCATACTCGGCGGAGAACTGATTAGTTATCACCTGTACTTCGGCGACGGAGTCGATCGGCGGCTGAAATCGATCTTGAGCCAGACGGTCGTCATTGTTATCGAGTCCGTCGACGGTGATGTTATTCGAATACGCCGCTCCGCCTGAAAGGGAAAACAGACCGGATTCTAACGGCGCAGGTCGGGGATCGTTACTGCTATCTCCCGTCGGGCGGGCTCGGTCTTCCGCCGCGTCGCGGACGGAAAGAGCCTCCTCGGCGACGCCGCCGAGCGTGAAAACGAGGTCGAGCGCGTTGCGCGTGTTGTTCGGCAATTCTTCGATCTCGCGTTGTGTAACAGTACCGCCGACGATGGTTCGTGCGACATCGACCACCGGTAGGTCAGCATCCGTGACAGTGACTGTCGTTGAAACGGCAACGCCGGCCGGAGATAGTGGCAGGTCAAGCTGAACGTTTTGTCCTGAGACCGTCGAAAGATCCGTCGATTCCAGCGGGGCGAAGCCCGCAGCCGAAGCATTTAGCTTATAGACGCCGGGTTTTAGCTCGATGAACCGATAGCGGCCCTCATCGTTAGAGGTTAGGGTTCGAGTCGCAGCCGATGAAACGTGGGTGGCGGTGACGGATGCACCGACGATGGGCATGTTGTTGGAATCGATCACCTTACCGGAGATCGTAACGTCATCTAAATCCTGGGAAATCAGGGTAGATGCAGATAAAAACAGCGACAAAAAAACGAGTCCGTGGGAGAGAATCCTCATTTTAGTAGCTCCTAAATTTTGTTTTCTAAAACTTGAGAGCCGTATTCTCTACCGAAAAATAGAAATTGTAAAGTAAAAAGTTATAATGGTTGCAACCGAATGAAACTTGCACGACAAAGACGAACGCGGATATCCGAGCGCATCAATTCACTAGTAATGGCAGACACGCCATTCCGTGAATTGGCGGGGAATGTATCCAGGATCGCAAAGTATGCGATCGATGAGGCAAACAGCCTTTCACTTGAACGAGTTGAGATCACGCTCCCTCGTCTACCAAAAAAACTGGATGGCCTGAAGATCATCCACCTGTCCGACATTCATCACAGTCCGTTTACCAATCTCCAGCACATCGAACGGGCGGTGAAGATCGCTAATCGTCTTAAGCCGGACATGTTCATTTTAACCGGCGATTATGTCTCACACGAAAACAAATATATTGCGCCCGTCGCTCAAACTCTGGGAACCTTGAGCTCTGAGTTCGGGACTTACGCCTGCCTCGGAAATCACGATCACTGGACCGATCCGGCGCTGGTTGTTAAGAAGTTTCAGGATGCCGGAATCCGGATGCTCGTAAACGAGGGATTTCGTTTCGAAGCACGCGGAGCTTCATTTTGGCTCGGGGGCGTCGATGATCACATGGTGGGGAAAACGGACCTGGCCGCGACTCTGAAGGGCTCGTTTCCCGATGAAATGAAACTGCTATTGGCGCACAACCCAATAATTTTCCGCCAGGCGACGCGCTTCGGCGTAGATCTTACGTTGAGCGGTCACACGCATGGCGGACAGATCAAAGTTCGCGATCCGGAAAAGCGTTTGCTGCCTAAGCGCAAACTAACGAGCGGCCTGCACCAGCGCAAAGATTCGCAGATCTATATCACTCGGGGTATCGGGACGGTGGTTCTGCCGATAAGATATCAGTGCCCGCCGGAGATTAGTTTTCTCGAACTGCGAGCCGGCTAGTTTGCGATTTTCGATTGCGATCGCGCTGTAATATGAAATCGTGCGTCCACATGTAGTTGTCTCATACGGGGAGATCGCAAATCGAAAATCGCAAATCGAAAATAAATCACCACTGCCGCGGTAAATGAATACGATCCTGACGATCCCCAACCTGCTTACCTTTTCGCGCATGGCGTTGATACCCGTGTTCGCAAGCTTGCTCTATTACGGGTACAGCTCGGGGGCGTTGGTCGTCTTTGTGATCGCGGGTGTTACGGATGGGATAGACGGTTTTCTTGCTCGACGCTTTAACCAGGAATCCGAGCTCGGAACCATCATCGACCCTATCGCCGATAAACTTTTAATGACGACGGCGTTCATCATTCTAACGATGCCGAATGTTCTGGCACCTGTGCGCCATCTGCCGGTCCCGTTCTGGGTTACCGCCGCCGTGATAGGCCGCGATGTGCTGATCATTACCGTAGCCGGAGCGATAAACGTTATGACCGGCTTTAGGGGATTCAAGCCTTCCTGGCTTGGGAAGCTCAGCACCCTCGTGCAAGTGATAGCGGTCGGAATGATCTTGCTTGCGGCCGTGACCGGTTACGGCTTCTACCTTCCGACAACCTACTTCATCATTGTTCTACTCGCGTTCGCCTCCGGCTTTCACTACGTCTTCCATATCGCCCGTCTAATGCGCGAATCGGAAGATGTTCCTCAGCAGTGAAGGTCTCACGGTAAATCTATTTGTTTCGCGGCATGTTTGCTAGGCGCCGTTGCGCGAGATCAGCTCAATGGCGGCGAGCAGCTCTTCGAAGTTTACGGGCTTTGCGAGATGCGCGTGAAATCCTGATCCGAGTGCCCGCTCACGATCGTCGACCGATGCGTACGCGGTAAGAGCGATCGCCTTTACCTCGGCATTCCGTCCCCCGGCCGAACGCAGCGTTTCGACGAGTTCGTAACCGTCGATCTCCGGCATTCCAATATCCGTTATCAGCAGACTAAAGTCGCGGTCTTCCAGATGCCTCAAAGCAACCAACGCACTTTCCGCCGGTGTCACTTCGGCACTTTCGTTCTCGAGAAAGATCTTCAGCGGCAGTAAATTTTCCGGATCGTCGTCGACGAGCAAAATCAGTGCACCCGCAAGCTTCCCTTTCGAACGGCCAGGTTTCCCGGCCGCCGGTTCGAGAGAGTTATAGAAATCCGCAGCCAGAGGAAGTCTGATCGTGAAGACGGACCCGAGGTCTTTGCCGTCGCTCTGGACATCGATGCTTCCATTGTGAAGTTCGACGATGTTCCGGACGATCGTCAGCCCGAGGCCGAGGCCCGTGAAATTACGGCGGGCCGAGGCATCGGCTTGCCGAAAGCGATCGAAGATATGCGGAAGCAATTCTTCCTCGATTCCTACACCGGTATCCTTTACGACGAGTATCGCTTCAGTCTCGGTCCGTGCCAAGGTGGTTTCGATTCGTCCGCCCGTCGGCGTGAACTTGATCGAGTTCTGCAGCAGATTCGAGATTATTTGCTGAAGACGCACGGCGTCCGCTGTAAGAAACACAGTGTCGTCGTCACAGGAAAAACTGTAGCTTAGGCCCTTAGCATCGGCGAGTGGTTCGACCGTCTCTGAAACCGTCTTCACGACGGATATCAGATCGACGAGCTCGGTCTCTATCCGCATCTTGCCGGAAATGATTCGCGAGACATCCAGCAGATCTTCGATGAGACTACTCTGCAGCCGCGTGTTGCGTTCGATAACTTCGAGGGCCCGCTCTGAATTGTCTGCATCGCGGACCCCCGCCTTCAGCATCCGGACCCAGCCGAGCATCGCGTTAAGGGGCGTTCGCAATTCGTGGGAAAGCACGGACAGGAATTCGTCCTTCGCACGATTGGCGGCCTCAGCCGCTTCACGCATCGCCGCCTCGGTCTCGATAAGCCTGACGTTCTCGATAGCAACCGCCGCGAGGTTTGCGGCCATCTCGAGAGCTACAGCATGCTCATGGTCGAACGCTTCGTTATCGTGTGCCTGTACCTCAAGGGTGCCGAGCACATTGTCCTTGATCATCATGGGAACGATCACCGAGGAGAGCGGGTCGCGGCCGTTCTGCCGAAGGACGACATGCGGCCGATCTTTCATCTCGTTCCAGTAGTCGTTTGTGATAATCGTGCGCTTTTCATAGACGGCACGCGAGTTCGCCCCGCCGCCTTCAGCTTCCTCCGATGCCGCTGTCAGCTGAAGGCGGCGGGGCGAACTCGCGTGCGGTCTATGAAAAGCGCACGATCATCACAAACGACTACTGGAACGAGATGAAAGATCGGCCGCATGTCGTCCT
>JBKJOR010000383.1:0-3235 GCA_046595575.1 Pyrinomonadaceae bacterium
ACCATCTTCTCGAGCTGTTCAATGTCGAACGCCTCGACCGCGTTATCGACCAGGTTCACGAAGACGCGCTTCACCTGTTCGGAATCGATCATTGCGGGCGGAAGTTCGGCGGCAAGATCGCTGTTAACGACGACGTCATCAAGACGATCCTCGTACAACGCGAGCACCTGACGGACTACATCGTTAACGTCACCCGTCTCAAGTTGAGCATTGGGAAGACGTGCGAAACGCGAAAACTCATCGACCATCGACTTCAGGCTTTGTACTTCGCGAACGATCGTCGCAGTTCCTTCTTCGACAACGTTCTGCATGCGGTCGTCTTTCTGAACTCCTCCCAACTGACCACTGACCACCGACCACTGACCACTCTCCGCGAATCGTTTAGCGATCCGTTCGGCCGCAAGCTGGATCGGCGTAAGCGGGTTCTTGATCTCGTGCGCCATTCGCCGCGCGACTTCCTGCCATGCTGACGCACGCTGGGCGGCGATCAGCTCTGACAGATCTTCGATCACCAGCACCGCACCGCCCGAGTTAGGTAGAGCGGTTGCCGTCAGAGCTACGGACAACTCCCCGCCGCCGTCTCGAAGGATCGTCTGCTCGGACGCACTTCCAGCCCGTTTTGCTCGAGCGATCACGCGTCGGAGAATCGCATGGTTCTCGTCACTGACGATATCGGAAAGTCTTTTGCCGGAATGATCAATCTCGTCCAGCTTTAACATTCCCACCGCTGCCTGATTCATGGTTTCAACCTGGTTCTCGGCATCGAATGAGATGACACCGGTCGGCAGTGATTCGAGCACTGTCTCGATATACCTGCGCCTCTCCGAAAGTTCTGCCGAGTTGGCCTCGAGTCGCGAAGACATCTGGTTAAATGTTTCGACAAGCAGAGCGATTTCGTCCTCAGCAAACACATCGACGCGATGCGAGTAATTTCCCCGGGCGATCTCGTCGGCGCCTTCCGCGAGTGCCTTGATCGGTACAGTCAATCCGCGAGCGATATGAAACGCGATCCAAGTCGAAGCGAATATGAGTAGGAAGCTGAGCACGCCGAGTGTCAGTAATCCGATCTGCCGAACGAAGATCTGGCTTTGCTTCAGACGATCGAATTCGGCCAGCGACTTGTCAGCCATCTCGATCACTCCGGATTCGACTCGCAGGTCGGGGATGACCACGAGCGTCCGCCCACCCGAGATAGGCATCACCGCCGCATCGAATCCTTTACCATCGGCGAACGACGGATCGTCGGAACTGCCGGAGCGGATACTCCTAAGCATCAGATCCAATTCGCCCTGCCGCTCCAGGCTCGGACCAGTTCCGCCGGATGCTAACGTCTGCCTTTCAGGCGACAGGATCTCGACGCGAGTCAGCATACCCGCCTCGGCGATCCGGTCTAGTTGCCGGTCGGAGATATCGCGTTCGTCAAGCGTCGAGGCAATGATAGCGGCCGTCTCATTAAGTCGTCGACCTTCTTCGTCGATCGCTCGCCGCTGGACGTCCCGGGCCTCGATCACAACGTCCTCGGGAAACTGTGTGAACCAGCGCTCGAGCGCACGGTTCATAAAAAGGTACGAGAATCCCGCCATCGCAACGATCGGAAGGAGGCTAACGATTGCAAAGTAAAGCAGCAGGCGACTCTTGATCTTCGAGCCGAGCTGAAGCGTCCGCCTCTCGCGCATCAACTTTGTAATGCTGCGTAAGAAGATGAACCCGAAAATGACGAAGGCGATAAAGTTGAGCGACGAGAGGGCATAGAGCAACAGCGTATCGCTGGCCGTCTCAACGGTGAACTCCTTCCAAAGATTCGATGTTTGGAGGAGGATCAGGACCGTTAGCGAGACCAGAACGAAGGCGCCGAGGATCCACGGCGAAACGCGACTCTGTCTTGGCGGCTTCGGGGTACTCACGGGTGTAAGTTTAACTCATAACGCTCGCAGAGCGGGAAGGCCTGAACAGGGACGGGCGAACCTGTAATTTGGCCGGCTGCACCCGATTGGAGTTATCGCGTAGCGATGTTACGAATTTAGCCGTGGGCCTTAGCCCACGGTCGACGGGTAGCGATCCGGCGTCGCGTCGCGACGCTCGACGGAAACATTTTCGTGCGTCGCTGACGCGACGCGTTCCAAAATAACCCGCATCCGTGGGCCAGAACCCACGGCTAAATTCGTGACATCGCTACGCGATGAGTCCCACGCCAGGGCATCCCTTAGACACCGCGCCGCTGCCCGTTTGTACGAGCACAGCGGTTTTCGCTAGACTCATCCTCAACCGATGAGAGAGTTACTGTTCGACACTAAGGGCCGACTCCGAAGCGGCTGGCGGTTTACGATCTTCTGTGTGGCATTCATTGTCGCCGCGCTGGCGGTCGGAGGTGCTGGCCTCGCGGTTCTTCAAGCTCTTTCCGTCGCATTCGACGCGGGCGAGCCCGCCTTCCTTCTTGTCAATAGCGCGGCCATGCTGATCTCCGCACTTTTTATCGGATGGCTTTGCGGTAAATTTCTAGAGAGTCTTCCGTTCCGTGCCCTTGGTGCGTGGTTTACGGATGCGTGGTTTAAGCATCTGGCGGGAGGTATCCTTGTCGGCGCGGGCACTGTTTCTTTTGCTGTGGCCATCGCCGCGGCGTTCGGCGGCCTACGGTTCGAACTGAACACGGTCGATAGTACGGCGATGATCAAGTCGCTCATCATATCCTTTGCCGTTCTCGCCGTCGGCGCGGCCGCCGAGGAAGCCTTGTTTCGGGGATACATTCTGCAGACGTTTGCCCGGTCCGGTCTGGCGGCCATGGCGATCGCGCTAACCTCCGTATTTTTCGGCGCGGTGCATGCGGGAAATCCAAATGCAGACGTCCTTCCGGTAATAAACACGATGCTCGCCGGCGTGTGGTTCGGGGTTGCGTATCTAAAAACTCGAGACCTCTGGTTTGTCTGGGGAATGCACCTAATGTGGAACTGGGTACAGGGAGCATTCTTCGGGATCGAGGTCAGCGGAATTACGACACTTGTCTCATCTCCCGTCTTACGCGAGATCGACTCCGGCCCGGCATGGCTGACGGGCGAAACCTACGGCGTGGAAGGTGGAGTCGTCACGACTGTCGCGTTGATAGCTTCGACACTTGTTATCTACTTTTTGCCCTGGTTAAAACCGAGTGAGGAGACGGATGTAGTGAATAGTGAATAGTGAATAGTGAGGATGAAAAATCACAACAAAAGCGCTATCACCTTCACTATTCACTATTCAC
>JBKJOR010000111.1:0-13935 GCA_046595575.1 Pyrinomonadaceae bacterium
ACCACTGCTCGCAGATATACGGTTCGGAATCTGTAAATGATCTTCGCGATTACGCGGTGGTGTTTGACGACGGCTTCTTTGCCGATCCAATTGAGAACGGGCATATGAGGCTAACTATTTGACCATCTCGCGCCAGGCTTCGTAGATCATCACCATCGCAAGTGTGTCGAGTTCGCAGTAGCGGCGGAGCGAACGCTCGATCTCGCCGCGTTCGTAATCGGTCATATCCTCGAACTGCAGCATTGCATATGCAGCCATGGCGGCTCCGCCCTCGCGAATGCCCTCGCGGGATTCGTCGTCCGTCAGAAGCATCTCCAGATCTTTGGGCGATGCGTCTTTGAATGGAGGCTCGAGGATCTTGTACGGATCGACTACGCGGCCGAGATCGTCGTATTGGACCCAGACCTGGCCATCGGGGAAGTTTCGGCTGTAGTAAGGTTCAGAGTATTTCGCTTTCAGATAGTCGGAGCTGTTAAGTACGGCCGGCAGAACGTGCTTGATCGAGTTCGAACCGTTCGTGTCGGGGTGGTAATAAAACCGCTTTACCATCGCCAGCATATCCACCATGTTCCGGTCGCCGCACCAGGTTTCGATCTGTTCCTTTTTCGATTTTGAGATGGCAAGAATAAAGGCGCACAGGTCGTCGCGGTCGGTCACGCTCTCGTCCCGCTGCATCTGTTCCCAGATGTGATTGAGATATGTGTTCTCATGCGCCGCGTAGCGAAAGATCGTTCCGCCGTCGCCCGTCAACTGATCGCGAAGCGCCCGAAGAAAATCGTAATTCGGGAAAGTACCGGGAGCTGCATCCAGAAACTCTCCGCGGTGCTCTACAGTTCCGTCCTCGCCGACCGTGTGGTGCGAGAACTGGAATGCTATGCCTTCGTATGGACGACGTCCGGCGCGAAACGGGATTGCCGGCATAGACGTTTCAAAATCGATAAAGTGGAGTGGAAACGTCCAACGCCTCATCTCGTCGCTAAGGGCATCACGGTCGAACCAGGGAGTTGTCACGCTGTCACGTGCCATCTCGATCTGTTTCCATTGTCGCTCGGTTCGAGTGATGCCGGGCTCGTCATCGGTTTTAGTACCGATGTCGGCCTCTGTGAAACCGGCAAAACGGATCTTGCCGGCGGCGACGAACTTGTCTTTATCTCTGCAGTCCCAGAGATTCAGGATGTTAGGCTCGTCAATCTCGTCTGCAGTCCAACCGAGAGCCTCGCTCCAGCATTCGTGCAGGCTGCTCTTTAGCCCCGCGGCCAGATCATCGGTTGTCGCTCGAAACTCGCACTTTGCGCAAACGCCCCCGGGTCGCGGAGCGATCTTTCTGTCCTCCGCGTAATGGAGAGCGAGAAACTCTACATGCTCGGCGAAAGTGCGCAACCCGTCGCGCGGATCCATCTCGGCCGCGATCAATGCGCAAACATCATCGGCCGGAACAAGGCATAGGATCTTCTGCTCGAGGTCCGCCTCGGTCAACTCTCCCTCGACGACGCATCGTTTGCGGCCGTTCTCTTTTTTGATTCGAAACTTTTGATGAAGGCCGTCGGTCGGACAAAGTGAGGCTTTGTCGGTGAAAAGGAACGAGGCGCGGATGTTGAAATCCGGACAAGCGCGACCGACGACATATTTTTGAAAAGCAAGGTCATCGAGTTTCGCCCGATAGTCTTTATTGATTCCGCCCCTTACGCCCTGCAAACCGCCTTTGTCCGGCGGCCATGACTTCGCCTTGACCTCGATCAGATCAAGATCCCTGCCATTCCTGACGACGATATCGGCGCGAATAAAAAGGTTCTCGTGTCGAAAAGCCGCCTCGAAGATCGTAACGCCGTCGCGAGTTAGAAGCTCGCGAGTCTGCTCGACGGCTTCATCGTAATCTTTCGACTCGATCTCGATTCCGTCCGGATAATAGCACTTCGCGAGCTCGCCGACCTGGAATCCGCCTAGTGCAAGCTCCCGCAAAAACCGGTCGTCAAACTTTTGATCTGCGTACTGATCGCGCTTATTCGCGTAGAACAGCTTGGTAGGGCATTCAAGCCCGAGAACGTATCTCGACTTAGTGAGGTAGCGTGGGGTGTCAGGCATAACGCCGATGATTATACACCGACTTATTCCCTCTCCCGATTCTTATAAGCCTGCATAGCCTCGACTGATCCCGCATGAACTATCTCGGGCTTGTGATATTTCCAATATTTTTCGAATTCTTCCTCTGACATCGACCCGTTCTCCGAGCGGGTCTTTTCTTTCAGGTAGTTTTCGGCCCATTCCCTCGTATCGGCATTTGTGTTCAACGCCGTCCGTGCTCCGTGCATCATATTGTCGCGTTCCATTGATTTGATCTCCTGCTGATAGGTTAAAATGGATCGACGCGCGCCTGCAAGGCAACCGATGTTAGTGAGGACTTTTAGGTGTCCTACGGAGGAGTTTTTGGTGAGAAGATTTTTACTTGGCTCGGTAGCGGTGCTATCGATCTTGATCGGCGGAGTTTCGGCCCAAACTGCCAAACCGCGTAACACCGCGGCGTCTGTGAAGGCCGTTTCTTCGCAACCGGCGTACGCCGTACCGTTTGTGAGCAAGACGCTGGCGAACGGACTCGAGGTGATCGTTCTTCAGGATTCGTCGGTCCCGATCGTGACGGTCGAGCTCGCGGTCCGAAACGGGTCGTTCACCGAATCGGCCGACTTCCATGGCTTGTCGCATTTATATGAGCACATGTTCTTCAAGCCGAACATCGCGGCCCAGCTTCACGAGTGTGAGAAGGGATCTGTCGGTCGCCCGCTCGCTCTTGCGTCGAATCCGCTGTGCACTCGAGCTCTCGCTCTAAAGCCAAAGATCGGAGACACCGCGTATCTGAATGACGCAAGTCAGGTCAGCCTTTACAACGGCACGACGCGCGAAGAGATCGTCAATTATTTCTTCAACACTACGAGCCCGTATCTGGCTACCGCCATCCGAGTCATTAACGATTCGGTCAGGTTCCCGAGTTTCGACGAGGATGATTTCGAAGCCGAAAAACGCGTTGTCATCGGCGAGATCGATCGGCATGAGGCAAATCCTTATGGCTATCTTGACCTGACAATGAAGCAGAAGCTTTTCTACAAATATCCGACGCGTAAAGATCCGAAGGGCACACGTGAATCGGTCGGGACATCGACGATCGAGAAGATGCGCACGATACAAGCCCGGTATTACGTTCCGAACAATTCCGCTTTGATCGTGACGGGCGATGCAAAGCCGGACGATGTATTTAAGCTTGCGGAGCAAGTTATGGGAAGCTGGGAGCGACGCCCGATCGACCCGTTCAAGGAATTTCCTCTTGTCGAACATCCACCGCTTCCGAAAAGCGAGGCGGTGATAATCGAGAAACCGGCCGAGGCAGGCGAAGGCGGCGAGCAAGGGCAGAACGTTTTTATCGAGCTTGGCTGGCACGGACCGTCGATCGGAAAAGACGACGCCGCGACGTATGCGGCAGATGTTTTTTCATACATCATCAGCCAACCGAATTCACGGTTTCAACGCAAGCTTGTCGATTCCGGTCTTTCGGCATCGGCTGGCTTGGGTTACTACACGCAGCGGAATGTCGGGCCTATCAACCTCTTGATGGTTACGCGACCGGAAAACTCCAAGAAGGCTCTGGCAGCTGCGTATAGCGAGATCGCGGACTTTACCCGGCCTGACTACTTCACCGACGAAGAACTCGACAGTGCCAAAACGATCCTCGAATCGAACGATCTATTCGAAAGAGAGAAAGCGAGCGAGTACGCGCACATTCTTGGCTTCTGGTGGTCGTCGACCGGGATAGATTACTTCCGCGGGTATCATGCGAAGCTTCGCGCTGTTACGCGGGCCGACATCAATCGCTACATCAAGACCTATGTTCACGGCAAGAATCATATCGGGATCGCATTAGCGTCACCCGAAGCTAAAAAGCTAGCCGGCCTAACAGAGCAGGATCTGATCGGAGGTGTGAAATGAGGGAGCCGAGAATATTCCTTTTGGACCCAGCCTCAGGATGCGAAAGCCCGCGCGTAAGCAAGGGCGAAACGCTCTACTTAGAACAGCGCCAGTTGGCAACCC
The DNA here is from genome assembly GCA_046595575.1 of Pyrinomonadaceae bacterium. GTDB lineage: Bacteria > Acidobacteriota > Blastocatellia > Pyrinomonadales > Pyrinomonadaceae > OLB17. Next base: position 4,075 of record JBKJOR010000111.1, read on the forward strand.
GCCGACGGTACCCGCGATTCCTGATATCGCCCTTGCTCACGCGCGGGCTTTTGCACTTGGTTCACGCGTCGTTCGTAGTAACGCTTGCCCTTTTTCTGTCGATCACCATCGCGGCGCAATCGGTTAAGCTCGGCGACTTTTCGGCGCAGGCGGCGGCAGTCACAGAATTCGAAGTCAACGGTTTGAAAGTCATCGTCAAGCGTCGTGCTTCGTCACCCACGGTCGCAGGCGGTTTATTCATTCGCGGCGGAGCCCGAAACATCGACGACAAAAATGCGGGGATCGAGAATCTGATGCTCGCGACGGCTGTCGAAGCCGGGCAGAAAATGCCGCGGGCGACAGTCAGGCGCGAGTTGGCCCGACTCGGAAGCTCGATCGGATCGGCGGTATCGAACGATTACAGCGCAGTTTCGTTTGGCTCTACACGTGCGAGTTTTGACCGCGTGTGGGAGATCTTCACTGAGGTAACACTGAACCCGGCGTTCGCTGCTGAAGACATAGCCCGGAGCCGGGAGCAGATCCAGACGGGTCTGAACGAGATCGGCACGAGTCCCGAAAGCGCTTTGCAGACGCTTCAGGACAAGGTCATCTATGCCGGTCATCCTTATGCAAACGACATGAGCGGGACGGCTGCAAACATCGCTCGCTTTTCAGCGGCCGACCTCCGTTCGTACCATAATAATCTGATGCAGACGTCGCGTCTCCTGCTTGTCTTCGTCGGAGATCTCGATCCTGAATTGGTAAAAAGTCGGGTTGCGGCAACGTTCGGCAAACTGCCGCGCGGCGACTACAAGGAACAGGCCTTGCCACCTCTCGATTTTTCGAAGGGCACGCTCAACGTAACGACGAGAACGCTGCCGACCAATTACGTCCAGGGCTCATTCGGTGCACCCGCACTTCGCGATCCGGACTATCATGCGATGCGAGTAGCGACGACGATCCTGCAGACGCTAGTTCACCAGGAAGTCCGCGTCCGCCGTCAGTTGAGCTACGCTCCGAGCGCCGAGATGAATAACTTCGCAGTCAACACGGCAAACATTTCGGTGTCGGCAAACGACGCCAACCAGGCGGTCTCAGTGATGCTCGATCAGATCAAACTCCTCCAGAACCGCACGCTCCCTGAAGGCATTATCGAGGAGATCGCGTCGTTCTATCTCACCCGGCATTACCTTGGTCAGGAGACGAGCGCGGCACAGGTCGGCGAGCTTGCGCGTTATGAACTGATCGGCGGAGGCTGGAAAAATTCGTTCGAGTTTCTGAACGGCGTTCGCTCCGTCACGCCCGCGGACATCCGCACGGTGGCGAACAAGTACATGAAGAACATTCGCTTTGCGGTCGTCGGTAATGAAGGCGCGATCAACAGGTCGATCTTCCTGCCGGCAGGTGAATAGGTTTGATCCGCAGATAAAATGAAATAGGCCGCCCGAAATGGCGGCCTATTTCATTTGCATCGACATCCTGGCGGAGGAAAACTCGTCCGGGCCTGCAGATCCGGTTCTAAAGGCGTACCGATAGCGAGCTTTACCTCCCGCCGCAGATTCTAGTTCACACAACCCTCTGAAGCGGGAGGCAATTCAAAAGAGGCTATCCTTTCAGACAGCCTCGTTTTTAAGTGTCTTTTCGGGACTTTCAAGACCAGGCTCTCCGCTTTACCGGAAGCGTCCGTCTTTCAACTTTCCGCCCGAGTCTGGTTTGCTCGGCTCGCTCTTTGACGGAGGCGGATCACTCTTCGGCGGTGGATCGTTCCGCGGAGGTGGATCGTTCCGCGGCGGTGGGTCTTCACGCTTCGATGGTGGATCGTATCGCGGTGGAGGGTCTTCACGCTTCGGCGGCGGATCATATCTCGGCGTACGCACCGGTTCGTCGCGCTCCTCGCGTTTCTGCGGCGTGTTGTATCGCGGCGGCCTGACTGGTTCGTCGTCCTGCTTGGTGGGAGGTGTATAGACCGGTGCATTCTGCTTTTGCGGGGGAGCCTGACGTATTGGTGTGTCAGAGTCGACGTCCTGCCGGATGACGCGACGTTCTACGGCTCCGGTTTTCCGAGGTTCTCCTTCGCCCGGATTCACTACCTTGATCTCGCCCTGGCTCGTATTTATCCGAAGCGGAGGTCGTCCGCCAAGAATCCGTGATTTCTGGAGTTCTTGATCCAGCGGAGCGTCCGATTTGCGTGGCGTGACGCCGGTTTGAACCACAGCGGGCGATCGGACCAAAGTCGGGCGTAGGACACGGATCTCTTGCGAGACTTTTCCATTCAGATCGCCGTACGTCGGTAGGATCGGCGGGCTTTGGCCTTCGTCCGGAGCCTTCGATAAAACGGCCCGCGCGACTGCGAGCGGCGGCGTCCTGAAATTACCTCTACCTCTGCCGAATTCGCTGGCCGGAACGGTGATCACACCTCCGGGCGGTACATCTCTGAGCGGCGGCTGGTTGATGCGATCTCTTCCGCCGCGGATAGGCGTTGTTATCGGCACGCCCGGACCCGGTGTCGGCGATGGATTGCCGGCGACCGGACCGCCCTGATTATAGTTTCCGTTATGCCGCCGGCGTCGCCCGTAGTGCGAATTGTAATCGTAATATCCGTAGCGATACGGAAGCGGGTACCAGCAAACGTTGCTGCTTATGACCCGGACGACGACCAGCGCGGGTTGCCACCAGCTCCGACGATTTCGATAGTAGCCGTAAGGCGTCCAATACCATGTTGCGTTATCCCACACCCATCTACCGTGGTGATATGTCGCCCACCCCCACGCTTCGTCGCTTACCCACGTCCAACCGTAAGGTGGAACCCAACGCCAGTGGCCGTAACGGTACGGCGACCAGTCGGCGTACTGGCTGATCGAATTTCGGTTCGGGCGCCAGGCATATCCGTACTTCTGCGTGTGCACCCATTCGCCGTAGTCGTTCAGATCCTCGGCGCCGTAAATGTCTCGATCGTAATACCGATCATAGTGAGCATCTCGCAAACGTTTCGCCATGATCGCGTCACGGTCGACTGACCATTCGTCAAACTCATCAATGTACCTGGATGCGGCGACCGTTTCCCACTCGCCCGTCTGGCTGCCCGCAATGAAGATCTTTGTTCGGCGGCCGTTCTTGATCGTAAAGCCGGCATCGGACGAGTAGACGCGAGCCTCCCCTCCTTCAGTCGCCGAAACAAATACCTCGAGACTGTCGGGGACGCCGGATTCGACGCGATACATGCCGGCTTTCTGAACGGAGATCGTCGTCTTCGGGGCATCGATCTCAAAGTACGAACGACCCGAGTCGAATTCGGTCGTCCGCAAACTTACGGTTCCCAGTGGAACACTGATGGCTATTCCCTCATCTTTCAGCCTCAGGATCTTTACCTGTGCGTTCTGTGCGACGCGGAGATGGGTATAACTGTTGAACTGGATCTCAAAGCGGCCATCGGCGTCGGTCGCGATCTCATCGCCCTCGACGATCGGAAGGTTCATAACAACGACCTCCCAATCCTGGCTGTCGGCGCGTCTTATCTGTACATCGCCTTGAACAAAGCTGATCCTTGCTACACGATCGGTTACCTCGGGGACGTAATCGTCGGTTTCGCCGGCAGGCACACCGGTGCCCGAGAGAAGCACTGTCAGCAATAGAATCGCCCATCGAACCATCTGCGTGGAATGCATAAACGCTTTCCCTCCTCAAATTGTTTGCCTAAACTAGGGGGTAGGAGTCGTAAATCGAACAGCGTAAAGACCAAACTTCGACTTATTCGCCTCGGCTCACGGCTTATTCGCCTCGGCTCACGGCAAGAATCATACCGCCGCAAAGGAAGACAGGGTCTAAAGAAAACACGGGAGATTGTAAAGATTTGAGATCGGTCCGGTAACGAAATCGTGTACCGGACCCGCAGGTTGAGAACGAAATCGTGCAACTCATGCCCCAACGAGCTTCACTCTAATAGCGAGAGAAGCGTCCTCACACACCGGTCGCTTGCTGCGAACGAACTACCAGCTCTTCCCCGAAACTGAAGTCTGTCGATTAACGGCACGGGATGTTGCAACCGGAAGTTTGTAGATTATAAACTCACCGCAGGGAATCTCTCCGACGGAGGATCGCGTCAATGAAGAAAATTATACTTATCTCGCTGATCGTATTTATCTGCGGCAGCTTTTCATATGGACAAAAGGACGGCGGTGCGGCCAAACCCGATCCGGCAGCAGAGGTTCGCAAAACCTTCGATAGATTGACCGAAGGCATTCGCCAGCTCGATGTAGCCAAGCTGATGGGCGTCTACGAAAACAACGAACGCACTTTGTTCTTCAACAACAACGGTTCGGTCACGATCGGCTGGATCCAAATGAAAGAGAATCGCGAATCAAGTTTTGCGAAGACGAAGAATGTGACGCTCGAAACTACCGGAGTGCGTGTCGAGTTGCTGAGCCCGGGTTCGGCCTACGTATCATTCAAGTGGAAACAGACCCAGGAGTATGACGGGAAGCTCGAGAGCGCGACGGGGCGGACGACGATCGTATTCAAGAGGATCGGTAAGGAATGGAAGGCTGTCCATCTTCACACATCGCCCGACAACGTTCCGCCGAACAGGCCGCTGCTCGATTCCGAACGCGTTAAGCCCTCAACAAAATAAAAAAAGCGGGCCGTGTACGGCCCGCCTTAGGTTTATTCCATGGGGCAGATCAGACACTTGCTCCGGGATAACTCGCCCCAAGCTTGGCGTCGTTGCCCTGGGCAAGATTGCTTACCAACTCGTAATGAAAGTAATCGAACTTAGCTGCTACTTGCGGCTGAACACGCTTTTCGTACATTTCGCGTGATCGATCGATCGCCTCTCTCAGCCGGTCATAGAGATCACCACCATCGCGACCGTCATTCACCTTTTCTTCATTGTAAAGTTTGATCTCGGAGACAAGCAGCCGTGCAAAGCGGCGAGCGTCATTGTGAAGACGCCGTTCGTCATCTGCGACCTCGATCGGTAGATCGACATTTCGGTCGCGCAGTCTGCTTGTTGCCGGCTGCGCCGCAGAGACTTCTACGACACCCTCGGTAGCGACGTCGAACGAATTGCCGTTTGTTCCATTCTTGGTATCGGCTGTGTAAGCATATTCCGGAACCGGCTCAGGTTCCGGAGCGGTATCGGCGTGAGCGGACGCATCGAAGGAATCGTTCGATGCGAATGCAAAATCATTAACCGGAACCGGTTCGACATATGCCTCTTCGACTGGCGTAGTCTCTTCTACCTCCGATGCGTCGTCGAGCGTGACAGCTTCCGCTTCCACGTCCTGATATTGTGGTTGAGCCGTTTCAGTTTTGTCAGCCGCCGCTTCGAAAGGAGCCGCGTCATCGTATTCGGGAACTTGAGCTTCGACTTCGACGTCTGCGACTTCCTCTACATCCGCTTCTTCGAGGGCGACCTCACCGGTGTATTCCTCAAACTCCGCCTGCTCGTCCGGAGCTGAGGTTTCCTCGGCCGCGGGCTCGCTCTGCTCGGATGCGACAGCTTCTGTCGGTGATTCGGAAACTTCAGATCCGGCGGGCATCGGAACATAGGCCGGAGCCTCTTGCGCAACAGGCTGTGCGGAAGCTGCGGCCCGAAGCTCAACCGTTAAGCCGGCAACGCGCACCAAACTTTCTATCGCTTCAAGGCTGACACAGCCGCCGCCGTCGTCCTGGGCAGCAAACAGAACCGCGACTCCGCGTCCGCGGGCGATCAGAGGCACTGCGTACATCTTTTCGGGACGTCCAAAGTCGAGTGCGTCAAGATAGACCGAGTCCTCGCTGTTCGAATCGTTGGATCCCTTGGTAGTGCTCAGGGTGGATACAGCACCGGCGAGCAACGTGTCCGCGCTAAGAGGGAAGTGCACGGACCGTACGGACTCATCTTCGGCGAATCCGCTGCTGTCAAACTTGCGCCAGCAGACAAAGCTGTCGTGCTTAACAATGAAGAAAGCGCCGCGGGGTGTGAAGTGCGAGACGTGATCGACGAGCGATCTCAGGATTGATGCCTGCGTCGACTGGCTGGTGATATCGTTGATCGCATCACGCAGCACGTCGTAGTTCGCAGCGGATGTCGAGCGTTCGAGTTTTTCAGCCTCGCCAAATGCGTTCGCCGTCAGTTGGGCTCCATCGTCGCGAGCCAGGCGGAGATGTTCAACTACCGCTTCGGTAAACGCCTTATCGAACGTGAGGTCGGATTCGAAACGCGCCGAAAGACCCCTGAAAGCCTCGTCCGTCTGAGCCTTATGTTTTTCAAACTCGGCTTCAAAATTCTTTTGAACTTCGGCAACATCTTGCTGCATGGCGGCGAAGATGCCTTTGAGGTAACTCTCGAATTCAGTTCTCAGACTCAGTTCGAGTTCTTCACTATTCACAATGGTTTCTCCTCTAGATCTTGAAACTACGACTGCAACGGGGGTAGTAAGGATGGCGGTTCGGTGTAGAAAGTTTGTTGCGGGTGTGCAATGACAATTTACGGAAAATCGCCACCGTTCTGAATTATGACGAACGGCGGCGATTTATGTCAAGAAAATTGTTGTCACCTAAGGGAATAGAGGCGATGAATCGGATCAGACGGCAACGACCTCGATCTCTGGATCGATCTCTTCTTTTATCATGTTCTCGATCGCCATTAGCGTCCCGGTCAGCGAGCTCGGACAGCTGCCGCAAGCACCTTCGTACCGGATCTTAAGAACCGGAGAAACAAGCTCGACTACTTCCAGCCATCCGCCATCGCCCGCCAGATAGGGTCTAATGCGCTCGTCAAGCAGGGCCTCGATCTCGCGAAGCTTCGGGTCGTCCGACGCGGCGGCGGCGATGGCCCCGCCTACGGCTGCGGCCGCAGCTTTGCCATTTCCATTCGCTACGCCGACGCTTTCGGCGGCTCGTATCGGCACGGCGAGATCCGGTAATATATCGTCCCACTCGGCATCGTCGGTTTTCTCAACGGTTACCATCTTGTCCATATAAAAAACGGACACGACGCTCTCAATATCGAACAACGACTTCGCAAGCTCGTTGCCGACGGCGTCTTCGCGCGTCTTGAATGAATGTGATGTCCCGTGTGAAACCGGTTCTTTTAAAATGAATTTTACCGCGTTCGGGTTCGGTGTCTCTTGTATGTCTGCGATCTTCGGCATTACTCTCTACTTCCCAATAAATGCAGGTTAATTTAAACCTTACATTTTAATCAACATTATAACTATTCTTTGAGGGATAACACCAAGGCAGGGATGTACGAAAAAAAGATTGCGGGCAAAGTTTGAGTTCGGATCACCCGATCTCCGCTTTGCCCGCTCCAATACTTACGCTTTCCGAATAAGGCTCAGAACTTACTTCCGGGTTGGGAAGACTCATTCGGTAATATGAATATCCTCGGTTTTATTAACCCTACCCGACAGGAAAAGTCCTCCAAAGACGAGTGTTATTATCAGAAAAACAATAACGCCTACCAGCCATAAGGTATTCTCGGGACTGCTTCGGTACATCCAAAAACAAAGACCGGTTAGAACCAGTGAGACAACAGCGAACAAACTATTCATACCCTTCACCTCCGATTATCGAAAAAAAGGCTAAAACCTACGAGAAATTCTCCGGATTACTGCCGACCGCGGGAGAGCATTGTCTTTGCCATAAAATCCACTGCAGGTTTTCAAATGCTTGTATGGAAATGCCCCTAATAGTAACTCCATCTTTGTGGCAAAGGCAAGCAATTATCGGGTTCCGCGTATTTAACTACGAGGCGACGCTCACCTAAGTTCTGTCAAAGCAATTCTGCCGCGACCACGCGAGGAATACCCTGAAGGTCGGGAATGAATACCGGTCGCCGCCACGAGTTCGGTTCGAACATCATTCCGACCTGGTCCGACTGGCCAAAGCCGATCTCCATAAGCAGCCGGCCAAACGGCAGCAAATATTCGGGAGCTTCCGTCACGATCCGCCTGATGATCGATAAGCCATCTGAACCATCGGTAAGAGCCACCCACGGTTCAAAATCGCGAACTTCCGGCTCAAGTCCGTCGATATCGTTTGCGGGAACGTATGGCGGATTCGAGACGATGAGATCAAACCTACGATTCGACACACCTCTGAAGGAGTCAGACTCAAGCAATTCCAACCTGTTAGCAACCGAATGTTTCTCCGCGTTCCGGAGTGCAATCCGAAGAGCTGCACCCGAAACATCCAGCCCCACTGCGGCCACCTTCTTTGCAGCATGAAGGATCGATACTGCGATACATCCCGAGCCTACTCCGACTTCGCACAAGGTCGGCCGATCGATGTGTCTGATCAGATCGATCGCACGCTCGACAAGTATTTCAGTTTCGGGACGGGGAATAAGAACATCGGGCGTTACCTCGAATTCCAATCCGTAGAATTCCTGAATGCCGGAAATATACTGCAGAGGTTCGCGGCCCGCGCGTCGCAAGACGAACGACTCGAAAGTCAACGTTTCCGGATCGGCCAACAAATATTCGGGATGAGCGTATAGAAACGTCCTGTCACGTTTGGCGGCGACCGTGAGTAAAGTGATGGCTTCGCGCGTTGGTTCCAAAATCCCGGCGGAAACGAGAATCTGTTCGGCACTGCGTAATGCATCTGCAATTGAAGGCATCGCGATCACCGCGCCCCATCACCGCGCATCACCGCGGGAAGTGTCAGCAGGATTATTTTCAGATCGAGCCAAAGCGACCAGTTCTCGATATAGAAAAGGTCCATCCGGACCATCTCTTCGAAAGTGAGCTGATTTCTGCCCGACACTTGCCAGAGGCCGGTGATGCCCGGCTTCATGTCGAGCCGTTTTCGATGCCAGATGTCATAGTCCTCGACCTCGTACGGTATCGGCGGACGCGGGCCGACGATGCTCATATCACCTTTAAGGACGTTGAAAAGCTGTGGAAGCTCATCAAGACTAGATCGACGAAGCCATCGGCCGGTAGGCGTCACGCGGGCGTCGTCCTTCACCTTACCGAAAACCGGTTGAACGGTATCGCCTACATTTGCCTCATCGAGGCCCTCGATATTCTTTCGATACGCGTCACGATGTACCGTTTCGTCGGACCCGGCGTACATCGTCCGAAACTTGTTACAGAGGAATATTCTCCCATCCATTCCAACGCGTTCCTGGCGGAACATCACGGGTCCGCGCGTGCCGAACTTCACGAGTACCGCAACAACGATCAGCAACGGCGACAATACAATGATGGCGAGAAGTGAGATGAAGACATCGGATGTGCGTTTGACGAAGCGTTCAAGATCAGACAACGGTTCGCGGAAGAGGCGGATCATCGGCAGCACTCCGAGCTGCTCGACGCTGGTCTTTTGCGGGAGAAGATCGAACAGGCTTGGTGCGTATCTAAACTCGACACGCTGCCGTCGGCCGACGTGCATCATTGCCTCGAAGAGGCGATCGCTCGAGATCGTTGTGTCGGTGATGATCACTTCCTGGATCTCGAGTTGCTTAATGATCCCGGAAAGATCGTCGAATGTTCCGACGACGGGGGCTCCGAGTTCGACTCCGGCGGTTGGTCCGCTTTCAGTTTCCACGATACCGATAACTCGATAACCCAGGTCGCGACGCGTTTCTAATTCTCTGAGCGTCTGACCGGCTTCCGCATTCGTACCGACAATGAGTGTCGGTATTAGATTGATGCCCGACCTCCGGATCCTCGTCTGAGCAAAACGCAAAGCGAGGTGAAAGATCGCAAAGGCGCCGAGCGCGAATGCGAAGTCGAGAAAGAATACGCCACGAGAGTATGAGAAGTCTCGGAAGGCAAAACCTCCGCGGAAAAGGAACGCCCACCCGGTGATCAGCAGCGAGCTTACAGCGACAGCCTTAAAGATCTTGATCGCCTCGCGTGTATATGAGAATGCGCCCTGGTATTGATAGAC
>JBKJOR010000203.1:0-2581 GCA_046595575.1 Pyrinomonadaceae bacterium
TTCGAGTGCCAGGGCAAGAAAGGCTTCGGAAAACTTACGCGAATACGACCGCTCCGGAGACAAGAATGTGTTCTTGACCAACTGCTGCGTTATCGTCGAACCACCCTGGCTTACCTGACCGTTACGCATGTTGGCGAGAAATGCCCGTCCAATTCCACGCGGGTCGAGTCCAATGTGCGAAAAGAACCGTTGATCTTCTGCGGTGAGGATCGCATTGCGAAGTTTCTCGGGAATGTCGTTGTATTCGAGGACTTGGTTAGCGGTGCGTTTGCTCTCGGTCCTTCCGATAAGCAGCTCAGGTTCGATCTCAAATTCTTTCTCGTCAGAGTTCGCGACTCGAATCCTCGAGATCTTGTTTCCCGAGAATGTGATCTCGGTAGTCCGGTCATTGCCGGGAGCGACCTGGGACGGCACGATAGTCACGGCATTCCCCGAACGCTTAAAGCTGCCGTTGAAGATCTCATCAGAAGATTCGCCTTCGACAAAGCCCGAACGCCTGAGAGCTTCCTCGATCGAATCAACTGAAGCTCGAGACCCGACATGCAACCGGAGCGGAGCCGCGTAAACGCCGCCGCGCGAATGCCAGAATCCGGAGCGGACCCTTTGTTCGACTAGCGTTGAATAATGGCTATAAAAGTATGCGAAAGCTAGAACCGAAACGACGGCGATCGTTACGAATGAAACCGCAAAGATTATCGCAGTCCGGCGTAGTCGATCTCTCAGTCGACTTGACGAAGAAGTTACCGGACTAACTTTCGGGCCGCTTGAACTGTTTGAGCTATACCTTCTCGCAACCGTGTCACTTCGCATTTATCTGCCCCCCGTTCGACATTGGCTTGGCGCCTTATAGACGCCGTTTAGCAACGACCGTGCCAACTTGCGGGAGGGGCATTACGGGTTGGAAATTGGTCATCCTGACCACATGTGTAAGGTTTAGATCGGAGCTGTGGTGAAGACGAACAAGCGTTGTACCGTTTCGCTACGATTACAGATTTATCTTATCGAGGATCAGACGTGCGGCCCGTTGCGAAGCTCCGCCGCGTCCCAGCTTATCGGCGGCAGCCTTTAGTCTATCGCGAACTTGCCTATTCGTATCCGGGTCGAGCAGACGCAAAAGCTCATCGGAAAGCGATTGCGGCGAGAAATCATCTTGTATCAACTCGGTCGCGACGCGCTCGCCGGCGATGAGATTGATCAACCCGAAATGTTCAACGTCGATGAGCGGCCGGAGCAGTTTGTAGTTAAGGATCGATGTCTTGTAAACGATCGCCATCGGAGTGCCTATGATGCCGGTCTCGAGTGTCGCCGTCCCGCTTGCGACCGCCGCAGCGTCCGCCGCCTTCAGGGAATTAAACGTCTCGTTTCTAAGAACCACTATTTTGAGAGGCTCGAGCGATCCGCGGGATCTCGCACCGTCGAGCGCCTGTTCGACGTCATCAAGATTCTTATCCGAAGCGGTCGGTAAAACGAACTGGATATCCGGACGCGATGCCGCCATTCGGGCCGCGGCGTCGAGCATCACGGGCAGGATTCTCACGATCTCCTTGTGACGACTCCCCGGTAGTAACGCGACGATGGGTTTTGTTGCGTCAAGCTGGTGGCGCCCGGCGAACTCGTCCCGCTCCTCGGTCGGGTGAACCTCGCGGGCGAGGGGGCTTCCAACGTATTCAACGTGAGTAACCCCGTGATCGGCGTACCACTCTTTCTCGAAAGGTAGAATCGAGATGAGAAGGTCAACGTACTTCCGGATCGTGCTGATCCGGTAACGGCGCCAGGCCCAGAGCTGAGGCGAGATGTAATAGACGATACGAAGGCCGTGACGACTCAGGGACTTTGCCAGCTTTAAATTGAAGTCGGGAAAATCTACGAGAATGACGACGTCGGGGCGGCGGTCAAGTGCCGCCCGCTTGAGCGTTGCGAAGGTTCGAAGGAACATCGGCAGTGCCCGAGCTATCTCGGGCAGACCGACAATGGAAAGGTCGTCGCCTTTGACCACGGCCTCGACGCCGGCGGCACGCATTTTCTCACCGGCCGATCCGAAAAATGTGAATGATGCGTCCGGTTCAGATACTCGCAGGGCCTCGACGAGTTTCGACGAGTGCAGATCGCCTGAGACTTCGCCTGCAACTATCATGATTTTATATGATCTCGCCACGTCTTTTTCGGTGCCCAAAGTGTCGCATGCTCGACGCATACGTCACAATCTAACGCTACAACCATTTACGAATTGTATTGCATCAAAGGTGTTGTCTTTCCTAGCCCGAAACCGGTTTCTCCCGCATTTGCTTGCAGAACGTCTGGTTTGTATTTAAAATGATGACTTTGTGCATCGGCTCGAATTTTACTGTTCTTATTAGTTTAAAGCGTTTTTCTTGATAGTCCTCGGAGGAGTTTGTGAAACTTCGGTTATTCTCACTTTTAGCAATTATATCTTTGTCTGCGATTGCCCTCACCGTTTGGGGACAGGCCGACTCGGTCATCGGACAATTTACCAACTCTACGGCTGAATCGATTGCCGGTGGCATTAGCGGTGACGGCAGGTTCGTCGTCTTCGAGCCGCGGGGCAACATCGCCACCGAGA
>JBKJOR010000267.1:0-3199 GCA_046595575.1 Pyrinomonadaceae bacterium
AGCTCGGCAACAGCGACTCGGCGTCGTCGTTTTCCACCCAATTCAAAAACTTGGCTGAGACCGACTGAAAGATCGTATCCGGACTCGCCACCTAGAAATCGAGGGCTTCCGTACTCAGCGTCGAATGTTGGATTAGGCCGGAGACCCGCCTGTAGAAGCTTGCCCTCTGCAATCGCGAGCCGTTGCCGGGCCGCGAGCAGATCCGCACGACGTGCTCTGCCGAGTTCGATCAAGCGATCGACGTTCAGACCGTCCTGCGTAAGAAATTGCTGTGATGTAACCTGACCCGGCGTCAGCGTCGGAGGGAGTGAGGGCTGCGGTTGAGAAAAAACGGGCACGGTAAGCATGAAAAAACCCGCACCCCAAAAGATTAAATTAAGGAAGCGCTTTGACTTCATTTGAACGAGCACCGCCCCGGTTCGATCGTTGGTCGCATAACATCCCACAACGTTTCGGGTCTACGCCGCGATAGCCTCTTCGTTTATCGGTTTATTCTTGATTGTGCGGATCGCAAGATAGATCAATCCCGCAAATAAACCCGTTCCGATCAGAAAAAGAAACGCCATGAAAGCGGTTTGCGTCCAGGATGAACCGGCAACCGATGCATGAGCTGGTTCAGCATGTGCGACAGCTACGCTGGAAAAAGTCGCGGTGTCAGTCATACCGCTTTTGCGCACCGTGGCTCTAAACGTATAGCTGCCCTCAGTCAGAGCAGGAATTTTAAAAACATAGCTCCCTGCCGCATCCGTTTTCTCAACTGTTACTGGGGTGACCATTCCGGTCGGCGATTCGATCTCGGCTTCAATAACGGCATCACCTACAGGTTCATTCGTTGTGAATCGCGTCATGAACAGGCGTCCCAAAACAGGAGTGTCCGGTTCGATTGAAAGATATTTGAGTAAGATCTCGTAGTCGCCGAGCCGCGCCGTTCGCGAGACCATTCCGTCCGGAGCCGTGACGGCGGGTTTTGAATCACCGTGGTCTTCACCGCCATGCGCTATGACACTGGAAGCACTACCGACGAGCAGAATTAAAAGTGCCAAGAGGATTAGGCCGTTCGCTCGTATTAACTGGCATCTTCTCTGTTCTTCGTTTGATTCCTTCATAAAGTGCGGGCACATTTCTTTCGGCGAAAAAACGTGCACTCAGCGCGAACTGCAAGTCGCATACCGGGAAGGGTTAGGAGACCATGTTGAGCACCAAAGTCCAATAAAAAGACGCTCAAAGCCCGCAGCGGCCGGCGGGGCATCCTCGATTCGCTTTGATGACGGTGTTCAGTTACGAGCACACCTGTTCGATATCATGCAGATATCGTTCCGTGTACCGATCATCCATCCTTACCTGTTAGCCTTAACAAAAAAGGCACTCGATCTCTCGATCGAGTGCCTCGTTTCGCGTCTAGACGCGTTAGTTTACCTGTTGAGAATCGAGCCTAAGATCGTCGTAAGAATACTAGTCGAGATTCCCGAACGCTGCGAACCATAACGCGAGGAGCGGTTGTAACCGTCCTGATAGCCGCGCTGGTATCCCTGCTGGTAGTACTGCTGATACTGACCATCACCGTAGCCCTGGTTACCATAGCCCTGATTGCCGTACCCGCCACGGTTTCCGTACTGGCGAGCCTGCTGGCCTTCGCGATAGCCCTGCTGATAACCCTGACGAACAGCTTGCTGCGCTATTTCCCTGTTGCGGCTGGTGTTTCCGTAATAACCATTGTTGTTGTAGCCGTCATTGTTATAGCCACCGTTATTGTACGAGCCGTCGTTGTTGTAGCCGCCGTTGTTATAGCCATCGTTGCGTTCATAACGCTGATGCTGCCTTATCGCTCGGCGTTCCTCTTGCTGATGACGCCGCAACTCTGCCGAGTTACCATGATCTTCTCGTTCATGCTTTTGATGATGCTTCAAAGCACGCTTTTCTTGTTTCCGATGGCCATTGTGATTAGGCTGCGTCTGGTTGTAATAACCATCGTCTTCTCCGTAATAACCGCCCTGCGCATTCGTGCTCAAACTGCCCGCTAAAAGAACAGCAGCGCCGACCAAGCCGATCCCCAAAGTTTTTTTGATTGCGTTTACCATTTTAATATTCTCCCCCAGTGAATTACTTCCTTTGCACCGCTTTGACCAGAAAGGCGATTCGGTTGTGAGGACGATCTGGTCCATCTTCCACCCATGAGATAGCAATCGACGTGCCCAGTGCGTTTTTCAAGGTACTTTAGTGAAATCGAGGCCGAAACAGGTAAATCCGAAACGTAATCGTATGCAAGCGCACGATTCGGGAAGAAGATGAAGCACGATTATCGGGACCGAAATACCGACGAAAGCTCCTGTTCGTGTTGGAATGATAAACGGACAGAGTGGATGTTGCTCAAAACGATCGCCTAGATAGATTGCTCGGTATGGATGTCGAGGTTGCCATTCGCGTGGGTGCGTTACCGCACTGACTTGCTTCCACTTTTTGCGTCAAATAGAACTCGATCTGATAGACGAGCCACTGAGAACGGCGGGGATCCTTATGGCGCGAGCACGTTATTTCAGCTTGAAGATATAAGCGAGGTCGTCTAATCGTCATTGAAAAACTGGAGTTTGGCTTAAATTCTTTCGTCTCACCGATGTTGAAACGACTCGCGGCAATTCTTTTCATACTTGTAATGGCAGGACATGTTTCTGCCAGCGTTTGCGGATGCTTTGGCGGCAGCCGCGAGGATTCGCACTCTTGCTGCAAGCGTCAAAAGGTGTCGGGTGATTCGATAAAAACAAAAGGCTGCTGCGATACGAACTGCATGGTCCAACAGTCGGTAAAGTTGGCGCAAGAGCGCACCCAAGCGGCGACTAAGATAAAGCTAAAGTTTCAGCCGTCAGTTAAATCGATTGCCGGTTGGCAGACCGTGTTTACACCGACGGCGGCGCCCGTGGCCGTTGTCGTTTCCCCGTACTTTCATAATCGTCTCAAATACGCCCGACCTCCCGAGCTATATCTGCGCCACCAGTCCCTTCTGATCTAATACCTCAACTCCTAACGTTACCTGCGCCCGTTCCCGGACGGCGGTTTCGTGCGCCGTAGTGTGTCTGCTATACGGAAGACGTGTATTGATCAATACGAGGATTTGAGGAGAATACTATGTTCAAGATTTTGATAGTCGCAACATTCGCAATATTTGCTGTCGCCTGCAGTCCGGGCGGTGATCCAGCCAGCGCGG
>JBKJOR010000274.1:0-2766 GCA_046595575.1 Pyrinomonadaceae bacterium
CCCTAGCCCACGAGCTGGATTCTCTTTCCACCCATAACCACCTAACATGTCCTCGATGGAATACGTCGACGTACTAATTGTTGGAGCAGGCCTCTCGGGGATTGGTGCTGCGTGCCAGTTAACGATGGCATGTCCAAATAAGAGTTTCGCGATCTTCGAAGGGCGCGGCTCGAGCGGCGGGACATGGGACTTATTTCGATATCCGGGCGTGCGTTCGGACTCGGACATGTACACGCTCGGATATAGATTCCGTCCATGGCGTGACGCCAAGGCGATAGCTGATGGTCCGGCGATCCTCAAGTACATACGCGACACGGCGGGCGAGTTCGGCGTCGACGAAAAGATACGCTACGGCCACAGAGTAAAGCAGGCGTCGTGGTCGTCCAAGGACGCGGCTTGGACCGTCGAAGCCGAGACGGCAAACGGCGTGACGAACTTTACTTGCGGCTTTCTCTACCTCTGCACCGGTTACTACGATTACGAAAATGGATATACGCCCGATTGGCCGGGCGTGGAGAATTTCCTCGGGCAGATCATCCATCCTCAAAAGTGGCCCGACGATCTCGACTACTCCGGCAAGCGGGTCGTGGTCATCGGAAGTGGAGCGACTGCTATCACACTCGTTCCGGCAATGTCTGAAACCGCCGAACATGTCACGATGCTGCAGCGCTCGCCGACATACGTCATGACGCTGCCGTCCGAGGATCGTATAGCAAACTTCTTCCGCCGCCGTCTACGCGACCGCACAGCTTACGCTCTGACCCGTTGGAAGAACGTAATGCTGCAGATGTTTTTCTACGTTTTGTCACGGAAACGTCCCGAGATGATGAAGCGTCTGATAGCGAAGAATGTCCGGACCGAGCTTGGCAACGATTATGACATCACCCACTTCACGCCGTCATATAATCCGTGGGACCAGCGTCTATGCCTGGTGCCCGACTCTGATCTTTTTCAGGTGATCCGTGAGGGGCGTGCCTCGATAGTTACTGACGAGATCGATACATTCACCGAGAAGGGCCTCCTGCTCAAGTCCGGCGAGCAGCTCGAGGCGGATATTATCGTCACGGCGACGGGACTCAATCTGAAACTGATGGCCGGACTAAAGCTTGTCGTGGACGAGGAGCCGGTGGATATGTCGAGGACGATGGCCTACAAGGGAATGATGTACAGCGACGTGCCCAATCTTGCGTCGGCCTTCGGATACACGAACGCATCGTGGACATTGAAGTGCGATTTGACGGCAGAGTATGTCTGCCGAATGCTGAACTACATGGTCAAGCACGGATTCGTGCAATGCACGCCGAGGCGGACCGATCCGTCAATCAAAGAGGAACGTGTGCTCGACTTCACATCCGGTTACGTGGAGCGTGCGCTGCACATGCTGCCGAGTCAGGGTTCGAAAACGCCATGGCGTCTTCACCAAAATTACGTCAAGGATCTTTCGATGCTCCGGTACGGGCGCGTGGATGACGGGACGATGGAATTTAAGGCCGTGTCACGCGACGTTTAGCTGCGGCCGACTGCTCGCGGCGACACTGCACCTTCCTTTTTTTCAGGTCGATATTTTTGGGCTTCGCCCCTCGGTGTGCGGAAAAGCTCTGCTTATCCGGCAGGCCTTGAACTTCTCGCGGCTACGCCGCCCCGCGTCTGAGATGGCGGCGGAGCCGCTAGTCAATTCTTGAACGGTCGGAAAAGCAGAGCTTTTCCGCACACCGAGCGGCATAGCCGAAGAAGCTCTCGACGACACCTCGGCTTTCCGCACACCGAGCGGCATAGCTGGAGAAACTGTCGACGACATCTCGGCTTTCCGCACACCGGGCGGCATAGCCGAAGAAACTGTTGACAACACCTCGGATTTCCGCGCACTGAGCGGCATAGCCGAAGGATCATTCGGAATTCGATTGATCCGCAAGGCGGATTTCGGTTGACTTGTTGGTCCTCTCATTTTCAAGGCCCAGAAACTCCAGCATCCGCCCCGCAATTGCCCCAGCACGCGTCTTCAGGTGCTCTGCCCGTTCGCCGGCAAAAAAATCGTCAACCGTAGGATTAAAGATTTTCAGCCATCGCTCGAAGTGTTCATAGGTAAGCTCGGATTTTGCGTGGAGCTCTTTATGTACAAGCATGGGATTCCGCCCATGCACAGCATACGCAGGAGTGCCAAACAAAAGGCTCTCCCAAAAATCGCCGATGATCGGTAAGTGATGTTCGAGATCGAGTTTTGCGACGTCGGTGAAAATGTAGCCGATCACATCGTCGACCAGTACGCGTTCGTAAAACACATGCATCAGCCGATCGATATCCGCCCGGGTTTCTATATCTTTCATCTAACGTCGACGTCTTATCAGGGAAGAGAATGTTTGGACTCTTTTTTCGGGATCATCAGACCGATTGCAAACCATACGAACGCGACGGCGCCGATCGCAAACACAGTGTCACCGAACAAACGCATCCATCTCAAATTCTGCATGAGTGGTGTCTGCATGAACTCCGGGCTGCGGGCGTACCAGTAACCTGCGTTAACGGATTGATACGTCTGAAGTAGGCCGATCGGCAGCAAGCTGAACAGGATCTCCATCAGCATTCCGATGTTGATCGCCCAAAATGCGAACGCGAGCAGCTTTGTGTTCCAGATCCGCTGCGGCTCCATCGCACGCATGCAGAAGAGCAGCAGAGCGAGTCCGAGCGTTCCGTACACGCCGTATAGTGCTCCGTGAGCGTGGACGGCGGTCGTGTTCAATCCGCCGATCGCGCTCTATTACATGCAGG
>JBKJOR010000334.1:0-4777 GCA_046595575.1 Pyrinomonadaceae bacterium
TCGGATACACTACCTACCCGGAACAGAGCATAGCTACCGGCTATCTGCACTACATTCGCCCGACGTTTTACGAGGATGAGGAACCGATGGACGTTAGATTCTATGCCCATGCAAATACGAAATTCCCACACCAGTCGACGGGCGATCAAATGTATGACGAAAAGCAGTTCGAGGCGTACCGCCGGCTCGGGTATTTCACGATGATGAACGTAGTAGGGCAAAGCAGGCCGGCCGATCTCGAAGGGCTCTTCGCATCGTTAACGCCTGAACGGTAGCGACAGGGGACAGTCAGGGAACGGTCTCACCGCAACCCCTGCCCGAACTGCTCAGTGCCGCAGCTGCCGATGCCGTTTAAACGAAAGCTGAAGACAACGCGATTCTCATTGCGGACGCCGACGTTGAAGGTGTAGAACTGGACCGCGAGAGAACAGCAATCGTAGGCGTAACCGGCCGTGTACAGCGAACTGATGAGGGGCGAGAGTTGGGAGGCCCGGCGATTCTCGAAATCAAAGAACAGCGACGTACCACCGAACGGACCTTTGTCCCGATTCCCGATAAAGATCGAAGGGCTCCATTGAGATCCACGTAGCGTGCCCGGTTCCTTACCGGCCGTGTTCGCATATACCTGCAGGGACGGAATCAGGTCGACACCCCGGGTGTAGTAGAAGGTCTGGAAAAACTTTACGAGCGATCTTTGATAACCGATCGTCGCTGAGGCCGACCGAACGCCTTCGCCATGTGTGCCGATGTCCATCCGCGCATTCACAACGATCGTTCGCTGCGGGCGATAGGTCGCATCGACATTTAACGGCGAAAAGCGACGAGGTACTCCGCCAAACGTGTAAAAGCTTACCGCCGTTATCGGCTCGATCTGGTTCCGCCGGCCTGGTATCAGCGCCCCGCCGAATGTCTCGTCGGCAAAATATTTGCCGCGGACGGTCAAGGTAAATATCTCGTACGGCTGCACCGACAACGGCTGCTTGTCATCTACATCCTTTTCTCTCAGCAGCTTTTGGGCTTCATCACTGACCGCTTCGGAATAGCGTCGAGTGTAGAACCGGTTCGTCACGCCGAACTCGACCTCATTTGTGTCGGTGATCGTATCAAGTTCATCGATCCGGATGATCTTTTGAAAGTTGTTGATCCCTTTCACGAACCGGTACGTAACAAACGGTTCGATAACGTGGCGAAATTTGAAAACGTTGTTCTTACCGTAAAAATTCCTCGCGAGCGCAACCGGGCGAATGTCGAACTGAAACTCTCCATACTTCCGGATCACGTCGCGTCCGACGACCTGACGCATATCATTGAACGAGTTGGAATAATAGGTCAGTCGCCCACCGGCGGTCGCCGTAAAGTTAACGTACTTAGTGCTGATCGGCAGCGTAAATTGCGGAAACACGTCAAACCGTTGGCCGAGCGCGGGCGTTATTGTCGGGTCACTGCCGACGGCGGCTTGATAGGCCCGAAGACTATCCACTTCTTCGCGTCTTGAGACCCCCTCGATTCCGGTTTGAAACGAAAAATAGACGGGACTGAGGAATGAGAGGATTGAAGGGCGTTTCTCGAAATGAATGCTCGGTAAATTGCGCAATTTGATCCGGACATTTGGGATCGAGATCACTTGCGATCGGGCAAGCAGATTTAACTCATAGTTGTCCCAACTCTTATTCACAAATGCCTGTGAAACTTCGATCGGCGATATGATCTGCTGAATTCCGTCGGAGAACTCTTGCCGGAAAGCCAGGTTTGATGTCAACCGAACATCGGCCGCGGCGGTAAAGCCATTCGAAAAATAGTGCACACCCTCGGCATACAAAGTCGAACCACCTTGGTCCGGAGTTTCCGGGCTTGCGCTTGCACCAAAGATCCTGTCCTTGACCGCGAAAAAACCAAAATTGAAGAAGGAGCGCGAATTCGCACGGGTGCGAAAGTCGAGTCCGTAGCCTATTCCGCGTGCCGTATAAAGATCACCGCGAAAGGTGACATCGGCCGATTTACCGAGTGTCTGGAAATAAGCGGTAGAAAGACGAAATCCTTTAGTGCCCGAAAATCCAAACGTAGGAGTGAGCACTCCGGACTGGCGATCGTTCTGCTCGATCGGGATTGAGGCGTATGGCAGTGGAAGCAGCGGAACATCCTTGACCCTGAACTTAGCGTTCTTCAGCTTTACCTTCTTGTTGAACTTGATCCGCGCCTCGTCGGCCGTGAACGACCATTTGGGTACCGCCTCTTCGCATGCAGTGAACTTCCCTTTCGTTATGACAACCTCATCGAGAGCCGTTCGCTCGACCTTCTCCGCGGTGAAGTAGATGACCGTGCCGTCATTCGTCTGATTTGTGAAGCCGGTCGAATCTTCGAATGTGCCGAGCTTGGTCTTCAAATTCCAGTTCGCTCGGGCTCCCGTTATTCTCTGATCGTCACCCTGATCGAAGATCACGCTCCCTTCCGCAACCAGTCTGTCCTCCGCCTCGTAGAGCGTTACTTTTTCCGCCAGCAGCCGGTAGATCCCATACTTGACGTCGACGTTTCCCGTATACAGAAGGACGCGCTTTCCTTCCTCACCCTCGACCGATTGATTCTGCGAGTACACGACTACTTCTCCATCACCTCCTTCGGGATCGATGGCGGACTTCGATTTCTTCGGAGCCGCTATGCTCTGCTCAGCCGATACCGGATTGATATTGGGTGTGTCCGTGATCGGATTTGCCACCTGGCGATCGACCGGATTAGTCTGTTGCGCAGAGGCGACGAAAACACACAGTCCGACCGAAAGCGTAGCAATAATTGAAGGAAAAAACCGCATGGATTGTTGAGAGAGAGCGTCAATTCGATGCTAACACGAAAGCAAATAAAGCATAAAACCTTATGCTAGACTGAATTCGGTTCACGCTATGACTAAGCATACGATTCTGGTTGTCGAGGATGAGGAGTTGATGCGTTCGATCCTCCGACGTTTACTTGAGACCTCCGGCTACGACGTCGTCACAGCCGATAGTGCTGAATCGGGTCTCGCTGCATTTGGCGAAAATGATATAGCTGCGACGATCACCGATATCCGAATGTCCGGCATGGATGGCATCGAGTTGCTCGACCGGATAAAGACTGTCGACGGCGATGCTCTCGTGATCATCATGACCGCGTATTCGTCGGTCGATTCCGCCGTCGCCGCACTTCGCAAGGGGGCATATGATTACGTCACGAAACCTTTCGTTAACGAAGATCTTCTGCAGACGGTCAGAAACGCTATCACGCAACGTGAACTGTTTCGCGAGAACCGTGCACTTCGCCGCGAGCTTAACAGGCAATACACGTTTTCCGAGATCGTCGGAAAAAGCGACAGTCTTGAGCGGATCTTCACGCTCGTTCAGAAAGTCGCAGACACAAACGCGAACGTATTGATCCAGGGCGAAAGCGGGACGGGCAAGGAGCTGATCGCACGTGCAATACACCTCAACAGTGGCCGTGCAACGCAGCCATTCCTGGCCGTCAATTGCGGAGCGCTTCCGGAATCGCTGCTCGAAAGCGAATTGTTCGGACACACAAAAGGATCGTTCACCGGGGCCGTCGCGGAAAAGAAAGGATTGTTCCGATCGGCATCAGGAGGAACGCTCTTCCTTGACGAGGTGGGCGAGATGCCCTCGTCGCTGCAAGTCAAACTTCTCCGAGCACTCCAGGAACACGAGGTCACGCCGGTCGGTTCGGCGATGTCGATCAAGTTTGACGCCCGCATTGTTGCAGCTACAAACAAGAATCTCGAAGCCGAAGTAAAAGAGAATCGTTTTCGCGAAGATCTTTTCTATCGCCTTAACGTGATCGAGATGACCGTGCCGCCGCTTCGCGATCGCCGCGAAGACATTCCGCTGCTGACGAAGCATTTCGTCACGAAGTCCGCTCGAAATCAAAACTCGTTCGAAAAGCCCGTTTCGCACGACGCGTTCCGAGCTCTCGCGGCTTATGACTGGCCGGGGAATGTTCGCGAACTCGAAAATGCGGTCGAGCGCGCATTCATTCTCAGCGGGCCGGAGATCGACGTTGCAAGCCTTCCGGCAAAGGTTCAGGACGCCGCTTCACACTCGTTTCTTTCGCGCGATGACGATGGTTTTAGACCGACACTTGAAGAGGTCGAGCGACGCTATCTGATGGAAATACTTGCGAGTGTCGGCGAAGACAAAGTGAAGGCGGCGAATATTCTGGGCATCGATCTTTCTACGCTTTATCGAAAGCTGAAGCGTTACGACGAAGCTTGAAGTATAAAGTAATCGGTATTCTCGATCTGCGTTATCCTGCCCTTCGAGTAAGGCGGATTCAGAAAGGAATCTGCCAGATAACTGCGGCCTTTTACAATCGACTCTCCGGTCAGTTCTCCTTGAGCAATCAGTTCGGCTGGGTACCAGGATTCGACCGTAATCGTCTCATCCGTTGCCTGTCCGTTCTTTGCGATCTCAGCCGCCATCTTACCAGCGTTTTCAGAGGAGAACCTGAGCACAGCAACAAATGTTTTTTTCGCGGCATTCTCTTTCCACGCCACTTCTTCGGGCTCGAAAGGAAGCCGGACAAGTATCATAAGCTCTTCGACATTGTCTTTCGTTCCGGCATCTGCCCTATTCGATGCAGGCATCGAACCAGCTTCATTCGCTGAATTCACTGAGTTTTGGCTAGTCTATTCACAAGCTGTTCATCGCCAAGCCAAAGCTCAGTGAATTCAGCGAACGAAGCTGGCTCGATGCCTGCATCGAATAAGGCAGATGCCGGAACGAAAGACATTGTCGAAGAG
>JBKJOR010000357.1:0-4679 GCA_046595575.1 Pyrinomonadaceae bacterium
ACGTGAACGGGATGATGGATGTTTGTGAGGAGCTGATGCGCCAGTCGGTGCAGAAAGCGACCGGTGGACTAAAGGTGGAGTATGAAGGGAACGAGATCGACTTCGGCAAATTCGAACGGGTTACAATGCGCGACGCGATTAGAAAATACGCACCGTCCGTAGAAATCAATGACGGGAATATTGTCGAGTGTTTCGACAACCACGTTGAGGCGAGCTTGATCCAGCCGACGTTCATCATCGACTACCCAAAATCCATCTCGCCGCTTTCGAAAGCATCGCCCGGGAATCCGGAGATTGCGGAGCGGTTTGAGCTTTTTATAAACGGCATGGAAGTCGCGAACGGTTTCTCGGAGCTAAACGATCCGCAGGAACAGTACGAACGTTTCGTCGATCAGATGTCCGAACGTGAGCAGGGCGACGAAGAGGCGATGATGCTCGACGAGGACTATATCCGCGCTCTCAGCTACGGCATGCCGCCCGCCGCCGGTATCGGAATAGGAATCGACCGCCTTGTGATGTTGCTGACGAACAAGCATTCGATACGTGACGTGATTTTGTTCCCACATTTGAGGCCGGAGAGAACGCAGGTTGCCGAAGATGATGGCGGTTTGCCGAGTCATAACTGATTGCGGCTCGCCGCCCGGTCCGGGTCCAGGTCCGCGTCATTCTTGGGCTCCGCCCCTCGGTGTGCGGAAAAGCTCCGCTTTTCCGTTTGGCGACCTGAGTCTCGCGGCTACGCCGCTACTGCGGCCGAGCCGCACAGTCTCTTTTCGGGAGAGCACGGAAAAGCATATCTTTTCCGCACACCGAGGGGCATAGCCCAAGATAAAGGCGCCCTTGAAAATAGTTCTACTCACAATCTTTGCGCTGGTCGCGTTCGCATTCAATTCGATTCTTTGTCGAATGGCGCTACGCACCGGCGAAGCAGATGCTGCGGGCTTCACCGTCGTCCGGCTCGTATCGGGAGCTGTGGCGTTGGTCGTTATCAGTTACTTCTTCGGCAAGGGAAAGAGCTTATATACCCCGCATGGCAACTGGCCCTCCGCGCTTTTTCTTTTCGCCTACGCGATCTGCTTTTCGTTTGCATATCTAGGCCTCACGGCGGCGACCGGCGCGCTTATTCTTTTTAGCTCGGTACAATTCACGATGATCGCCGTCGCACTGTTTCACGGCGAACGACCGGGCCGCTATGAATGGCTCGGGTTGCTGGTCGCGCTCGGCGGACTTGTCTATCTTGTGTTTCCGGGACTATCTTCGCCACCTCTTTATGCATCGGTGCTAATGGCCGCCGCCGGAATCGCTTGGGGCTTCTATTCGTTGCGCGGAAAGGGAAGCACTGATCCGCTCGGAGATACGACGGGTAATTTTATTCGCTCGGTCCCGATGATGGTCGTTGTGGCGATTCCGTTTTTTCCGCAGATCCACCTCTCCACACGTGGCGTGGTCCTTGCCGTTCTTTCTGGAGCGATCGCATCCGGAGTCGGATATACAGTCTGGTATGCTGCCCTCAAACATCACACTTCAAGTCGCGCCGCCGTCTTGCAGCTGGCCGTTCCGGTGATCGCCGCATTTGGGGGTATCCTTCTACTAGCGGAGGCACCAACCTGGAGACTGTTGATCGCAGCGGCCCTCATTCTCGGAGGGATCGCACTGACGCTATTTGGCAGGAAGCCTTAAACGGAAACCTTCGCGTACTCAGCGAGCTTTACGTGAAATCAATTCTTTTACGCAAAGCTCGCAAAGGTCGCGAAGAGAGATTATAAGAACCGCATGGACTTGCTGAATTTGCGAGACGGGGATCTTAGTTTTCTCAAACACCGCAGTGTTGTGCCGTTCGAGCAGCTCGCGATGTTGAAAGAACGGCGACGCATTTGGAACGCCTAGGGCCTTCACTTCATTGCTTCGCGAGACGATGATCCCGTCGTTGTGGGAGAGGACGACGACCGGACGATCTTGCAGCGCCGGATTTACGACACGCTCGCACGACGCGTAAAAGTTGTTGCAGTCGACGATGGCGATCGCGGAGTCAGCGTCCATGGTTTTATCGAAAGTCATGTGATACGACTTCGGTACGAAGATCATTCAAGGCCTTGAAGCTGATCGCATTTATCATTCCGCGCTCTTCGAAAATGCCGCGGATGATAAGAAAGCTGCTCTGGTTGATGACGGTCCGAAACTTTTCGAACATATCCGGCATGACGATAAAATTCGAGAAACCGGTCTCGTCTTCGAGGGTGATAAAGACGACGTTGTTCGCCGTCATCGGACGTTGGCGAATTATCACCGCACCGGCGACCGAGACGACCTGACCCTTTCTTAGATCACGGCTTTGCCAAGCCGACAGAATGCCCAGCTTTGTCATTTCTTCGCGAATGAACGCCATCGGATGTTTGCCGATCGAGATTCCGGTCTTGCGGAGATCAGCGTCAACGAGTTCGAGACCCTCCATTCTTTGGAGGAAGCCTCCCATTTTGGATTTTGGATTTTGGATTTTGGATTTCTCGAGTGCGGAGTGCGGAGTGCGGACTGCGGATTCCGAGTTGCCAAGGTCAAGGTTTTGATTTGAATCTTGGGACTCATCAGTAGGAAATCCGCAATCTGCAATCCGAAATCCGAATTCTTCTTCCGGCTCCGCCGTTCGGTGTGCGGAAAAGCTCTGCTTTTCCGTCGAGCTTCCAGTATGATTTGCGGCTACGCCGCCATCTTGGTTCTCAAACAACGGGCCTGTGGGCTGGATCGCCAGCTCAGATTGCCACAGAGCTTCGCGACGATGGACCGTCCCATCAAAATTAAGTGCGCCGGCGAGACTTAGCGCACGTATCTCGCGTTTATTGATCTCGGGTACGCGGCGGATGAGATCTTCAACGCTTACGTAGGGTGAAAAAATGTCAGGCTCCCCTCTTTGTTTAGGAGGGGTGCACACCGCTTCGGCGGGCGGGGTGGTAGTCCTGGGAAAAATCTGATTCTTCTTAACTACCACCCCGTCAGCCGAAGCGGCTGCCACCCCTCCTAAACAAGGAGGGGAGTTTTTCTTGCGCTCTGCTACTATTTTCAACCCAATCTCCTGTCTCAACCCGCGCACGTACTTCAGTCCGACGCGCACTGCTCCATTTTGGATTGTGGATTTTGGATTTTGGATTTCAGGATTCTGATTTCTGACTTCTGAATTCTGACTACTCTCTTCCACGGTGAACACATAATCCGACCGATTAATATCCATCGGCAGGAAATGCAATCCGTGGCGCTGGGCGTCTTTCACAAGCGTCGCCGCGGAATAAAACCCGAGCGGATAGTTATTGAACATCGCCGCCATAAAACACGCTCGGTAATGCACCATAAAATACGCCGAGGCGTAGGCGAGCAGAGCGAAACTGTACGCGTGAGATTCGGGAAAGCCGTAATTCGCGAACGCCTTGACGCATTTCACGATCGTGTCCTGGGTCGCCTGATCGATATTGTTGTTCGTCATGCCGGCCCGCAGATTCGCTTCGATCTGCTCCATTCGCCTGTCCGGCCGTTTGAATCCCATCGCACGCCGCAGCTCCTCGGCCTGGCCGCCGGTAAAGTCGGCGATATCCATCGCGATCTTGAGAAGCTGTTCCTGGAATAGCGGGACACCGAGAGTTCGCTCGAGCGTCGGCTTTAGCGAATGGTGAGGATATGTGATCGGTTCTAATCCCTGACGTCGGGCGATGTAAGACTTGAGCATGTTGCCGACGATCGGACCCGGGCGAATGATCGCCACCTGAACGACGATGTCGTAAAAGGTGCGCGGTTTCGACTTTGGCAGAAAGGCGATCTGTGCCCGGCTCTCGACCTGAAACATCCCGACCGTATCGGCGTTCTGCAGAGCTTCGTATACTTTAGGATCGTCGTTCGGGATCTTGTAAAGATCCAGTTCCTCGTCGTGATGTGCGCGGACGAGCGTGATCGTGTCGCGGAGAACGGCCATCATCCCCAACCCGAGCAGATCGATTTTGACGATTTTCAGTGCCTCGCAATCGTCCTTGTCCCATTGAATGATGCGGCGGTCGACCATCGAGGCGGGTTCGAGCGGGACAATACCGTCGAGCCTGTCTAGCGACACGACCATTCCGCCAGAATGCTGACCGAGATGCCGGGGATAATCGAGAATGCGCGAGTACAGCTCGGAAAACTTCTGTAGCTTGAAACTGTCCGCTGGGTCAAAGCCTTTTTCTTTCAAACGGCGATTGAGTTCTTCGTCGCGAAACGTCTCGTAATGAGAATTGATCTTGGAAAGCTGACCGAGCATTTCATCGTCAAAGCCGAATGTCTTACCCACTTCGCGGAGCGCCGATTTTCCACGATAGCAAATTACGTTTGCCGTCATTCCCGCACCGCGCATTCCGTATTTGGTATAAACATGCTGAATGACTTTTTCGCGATCGTCGCCCGACGGCAGATCGATGTCGATGTCAGGATATTGCTCGTATGTCTCGGATAGAAAGCGTTCGAACAGAAGCTTGTTGGCGATCGGTTCGACCGCCGTTATCCCGAGCGCATAACAGACCACTGAGTTAGCAGCCGAGCCGCGGCCCTGCGAAAGTATTTTGTTATCCCGGCAGAAATCTGAAATATCGGAAACCATCAGAAAATATCCGCCGAGTTTTTTCATCCCGATCACACGGAATTCTTTTTCCAGTCGAGACATGACCTGC
>JBKJOR010000109.1:0-10516 GCA_046595575.1 Pyrinomonadaceae bacterium
CGTCGTTTTGGCGGGGGCGGAAAGAATGAGAAGCAAAAATGGAGCGACCTACTGAACTGTGTCCTTTGTCGCACCCGCTACTTTCTTGGTTTCGTACCAGGTCCGTTTTGAAACCCACTTCGTTCCGTCCCAGGTTTTGACTACAAACCACTTACCACCTTCGTAAGCGTTGCCGGCGACGTTGTCTGTAACCGTAACCGCATGTCTTCCGATCGTCTTCGTGGTCGATTTGGTTGCCCTCGCGGTAGCCGATGCGGCATCTTCGGTTTTATCAGCCGCCTTCTCGAGGCCGTCCGTGACAACCACTCTGGTCTTCTTTGCCGCGTCGACCGTCACATCTTTCGTTTTGCCGGCAGCGTCCTTTATCGCATCGACAACCTGGGCTTCCGTACTCCCGTACGCAAACAGAACAAATGCAAAAAACACGAGGAGACTGAAAAGTCTATTGAATTTCATAACTTAACCTCATTTTCGAAAAAGATATCTGAATCAAACGATTCATTCTTCTTCGCGAGCATCAACCGTGCCAAAAAAGAAAGGCGCCTCGATGAAGCGCCCTTCCAGTCTTGGTGAATTAATGTTTAATTAAAGATTTTCTTCGTACGGCTTACGACCTTCCGACCGCCTTTCCATGTCTTGCGGCCGGTCCATTTTGTACCGACCCACACCTTTCGGGACACATATTTAGTACCGTCCCATGTGCGGCGGACGACGTAACGCCCTCCACGATATGTTCGACTCGCGACACCGCGGCGTCGAGTTCTTCTTACGGTGACTGTTTGAGCGCTTACGGATGAAGCGTCAGACGACAATGCGGAGCCAATAAAAGGGATCGACGCGAGCATAGCGGCGGCGAAGAATATAGTAACAAGTTTTTTCATGTAAGAACTCCTCTTGATCTATCGAAATCTATCCGATACATCGAGGTTAGCACGGATTGCTAACTTCTAACGTTCGCATTGATAAAACTCACAATGTCCTCGGTCGAGGTGCCCGGCAAGAAAACTTCGGCCACGCCCCTCGCCTTTAGATCGGGAATGTCTTCGTTTGGCACAATTCCGCCGACAAGAATCAACGTGTCGTCCATTCCGTTCGCCCGCATGAGATCGATGATCCGGGGACAGAGGGTCTTGTGCGCTCCGCTCAGTATCGAAATTCCTACAGCGTCAACGTCTTCCTGCAGTGCGGCCGCCGCGATCATTTCGGGAGTTTGACGCAGTCCTGTGTAGATAACCTCCATGCCAGCGTCGCGCAAGGCACGCGCGATGATCTTTGCGCCCCTATCGTGCCCGTCAAGCCCGGGCTTTGCTACCAGGACCCTGATCTTTCGTTGACTCATATTGCAGAGAGTATATTAGCGAACAAAGCGTGCAAGCAACCCGTCGGTACGAATGAAAGGCTTGAGTTCGATGTAAGACAGATAGAATTCGCCCGGAGGCTCGAGAGCCTCGACTGCGTGAGCAAAGGCGTAGTCATAGATGAAAGTGATGCCGGTGTCACTGACCGTGAAGCCACTGAGGTTCTTGAATTCGATCTTCTCCGGCGTGAGATGAAACTCGGGCGAGCTCTCGCGATAGTATGCGAGCGTTTCGCGAACTTCTTTCGATTCCTTTACTGACGCATCCTCATGACGCCTCATGACGGACCTTATCTTGGCGAGCAGGTCAGGCATCTGTGACGCCGCAAAGAGATCCGGGATACCGAGCATCTTTCCGGTCCGAGCGTCGAAAACGAGGTGCCTTATGGAACCGTCCGGGTAAGCTCCGACGCCCTCCATGATTAGCCAGATATCGAGAATATTGTGCTTATTATATTTGACGTCGTAGTCGAGGCTCGATAGCCAGTGATCATCTCTCAGATTATCGGCTAGCTTGATGTCGAAATTGCTCCAGTAATCGGTACCCGACCTTAGCCGGCGTAGCGTCGCCGGAGTCAACTTTCCCCCGAAGATCGGATAGCGGGCTTCGAAGGTGCGCTTCCAGTCAGGTACGCTTTTCGACGTGCGTTTGTAGACTACCTTTCTTGGTCGAACCGTAATCGACTGTGCGATTGCTGCCGTGCAAAAAATAAATAGGAGGCAAAGAGAATATATAAATCGTAGCCGCATAATTAAGGGACCCGTTCTTTCATTTCCAAGTTCGGAGACGCAAAGATACAGCGTAGTTTTCCGACGACGGTACTTCGCTCGCGCATTGCGGCAAGCATCTCTGCCCAGCCGTGCGTGTTGATCCAGAGCGGATTGAAGCTGCGAATCGGTTTAACAATGCCGTAGCGCGGGGCCTCGGTCTCTTCGACAAAGGAGCCAAACATGCGGTCCCAAATTATCAGAACGCCTGCATAATTTTTATCGAGATACGGATTATTTACGCCGTGATGGACGCGGTGATGCGACGGGGTGTTTAGGATCCGCTCGAGGAAGCCCAACCGGTTGACGAACCTCGTGTGGATCCAGAACTGATAGATTAGATTAAATCCGTGCATGACGGCGAACATCCATGGAGCAAAGCCGAGCAGCATGATCGGTGCGTAAAAGATCCAGTGGAGCGTGCCCGAAAACCAGCTTTGCCGAACGGCAACGCTGAGATTGTAATGCTCGCTCGAGTGATGCACCACATGGAAGTTCCAGAACAGTCGCGATTCGTGGCTGATTCGATGAAACCAGTAATAGACCAGATCGTCGACGAAGAACAGGAGCGCCCATGCCCACCACGCCTCGGCTGGAAACTTATACGGCGCGATCTCGTATGCGAATGCATAGATGACCGAGATGAACAGACCGAAGAAAGCTCCGAACGCGACGCTCACGAATCCGATGAGTATGTTGGTCCAGGCGTCTTTCGAGTCGTAATACTCGGGCCGCCTGCGCCGGGCGAGCCACGCCTCGGCAGCGATCATCACGGCGAAAAGCGGGATTGCAATGACGGTCGGGGTTAACATAACAAACGCGGTATTTTAGTATTTACTAGGCGATAACGAAAGGAAAGATGCAATGCTGCGGAAGATATTAAAGATAGTCACGATAGTCGGTGTGATCACGTTCGGAGCGATACAGTTCGTGCGTCCCGACTTCTCAAACCCACCGGTTATTGAAGCGGAAACTATATGGACTGATCCCGATCTTCCTCCCGACGTCCGCGCGGTTCTGGTTCGCTCGTGTGCTGATTGCCATTCGAATGAGACGACATACCCGTGGTATTCGAAAATCACACCGTTCAACTGGTTTCTGGCTGGCCATATCGAAGAAGGCAGGCATGAGTTGAACTTGAGTATATGGAACGCCTATACGAACGATAAGAAAAGACACAAGCTCGAGGAGGTCTGCGAACAGGTCGAACAGGGGTTAATGCCCCTGCCGTCGTATACTTGGATCCATTGGGACGCCGTCCTGACCGATTCAGAACGAACGGTTCTGTGTAGGTGGTCAAAGGCGGGCAGCGATCAAATCATTCCATAGTTTCGAGGCGCGGCATTACGTCAGACATCAAACCGACCTGCTCTGAAATCCTCAGCTTAATTTGTTGTAACAAACCGAATAGCATGTCGGATCCAGACTTGTCTGGAAACGCAGTCACTGTAAGAGCTTGGGGAATAATGTTTCGTTTTCGCGGACGCATTCGAAGGTTGGAGCCTGATCTTCGAAAATGATGAGCCTTTACGGTAGACTACTGTCTGATGTCGCTTCTAAAGATCGCTCATTATCCGGAACCGGTATTACTCACGATCGGTCGACCGGTTTTAGAAGAAGAGTTCGGGCCGGATCTCAAACTACGGGTCGACGATATGTTCGAGACGATGTACGAAGCTGGAGGCGTCGGTTTGGCAGCGCCTCAGGTCTTCGATTCACGTCGCCTGTTCGTGATGGACGTGCCGGACGACGACGGGAATTCGAACAAGATCACCTTCGTTAATCCGGAGATCATCACCGTGGAAGGTGAGCAGATCGGCGAGGAAGGCTGTCTGTCGTTTCCGGGGGTTTTTCAATCTGTGCAGCGCGAGATGAGGGTAATTGTGCAA
This sequence comes from Pyrinomonadaceae bacterium, assembly GCA_046595575.1. Classification (GTDB taxonomy): domain Bacteria; phylum Acidobacteriota; class Blastocatellia; order Pyrinomonadales; family Pyrinomonadaceae; genus OLB17. The sequence goes on from JBKJOR010000109.1 coordinate 4,015, forward strand.
GCCATGGATGTTGGCGGAAAACGGTTCGAGATGGACCTCAAGGATCTCGCAGCGCGATGTGTTTTACATGAGACCGACCATTGCGACGGGATCGTCTTTCTCGATCGGATGAGCACGTTGAAACGACAGCTCGCAAAGCGTAAAATCAAAGCATTACAAAAGACGGGGAAATGGGAATGAACATCGAAAAAACCCGAGCTACAGCAGAAGCGAGCTCGGCTAGGGAGCTTAATCGATATCTTGACGAGGGCTGGGTGTTGCTGCTGAGCTATATCAAGCACACTCACGACACACAGGAGCCGCGGTTTGTCATCGGATGGCAAAAGGAATCTGAACCGGTGCGACCGGAGTTGCTCGACGAGTGGGAGCTTCACGAGATAGACCGGCAGAAATATACATAAACGCCTATGCCTCCCAAGATAAAAGGCTCGTACGCGAAAATCTTAGGAAGGTTTCTAAACGAAAATGAGAAGTATTGCTGACCGATACGAAAAAATCGTTTATTGGAGCTACGAGGACAAATGCTTCGTCGGAATATGCCCGGAATTATTCTCCAGCGGCGTACACGGCGACGATCCGAAATGAAGTTTTCAGAGAGCTGTTAGAAGTTGTGAACGAATGGGTTGCGATTTTTGCTAAGGATAGTCGCCCGCTTCCGGAGCCGAAGCGAGGTGTACTAGAGGCGGCCTGAAGTTAGAACAGAAATATCATGCAAACACAGAGAGTAATGGACGAATTTAAGAATGAGCCTTTCACGGATTATTCGACGCCTGAGAACGCCGAAGCTATGCGCGCGGCGATCGAAAAGGTCCGAAGTGAACTCGGCCGGGAATATCCGGTCGTCATTAACGGCGAAAAAATTTTGCTGGCGAGTAAGTTTGAGAGCTTTAACCCGGCAAAGAAGGATGAGATCGTAGGACGCTTTTCTGAGGTCGATACCGATACATCGCTCGTCGAGAAGGCGATCGACTCTGCCACCGCAGCCTTCAAGCTCTGGCGAAACGTGCCAGCCGCAGAACGAGCCGAATATCTTTTCAAGATCGCGGACGTTATGCGCAAACGTAAGCATGAGCTTTCGGCATGGATGGTCTTCGAGGTCGCGAAGACCTGGGCCGAAGCTGATGGCGACACGGCCGAAGCGATCGACTTTCTGGAGTACTACGGTCGCGAGATGCTGCGATGGTCCGAGAAGCAGCCGATCACAAAGGTCGAGGGCGAGAATAATTCGATCGAATATATTCCGCTCGGCGTCGGTGCAGTGATACCGCCGTGGAACTTCCCGCTGGCGATTATGGCCGGAATGACTATGGCCGCAGTCGTTACTGGAAATACCGTCGTACTGAAGCCGTCATCCGATTCGCCGACGATCGCTGCGAAGTTTATGGAGATCGTCGAAGAAGTTGGACTGCCTGCTGGTGTGGTGAATTTTCTTACCGGCAGTGTGGCGACTGGTGAAGCAATGACGACAAGCCCGAAGACGCGATTCATTTCGTTTACAGGTTCAAAGCAGGTCGGGCTGCACATTAACGAAGTGGCGGCAAAGCCTCGCGACGGACAAATCTGGATCAAGCGTGTGATCGCTGAAATGGGTGGAAAGGACGCGATCGTCGTAGCTGCGGATGCGGACCTGGATTCTGCCGCGTCGGGTGCAGTCCAAGCTGCGTTTGGTTATCAGGGACAGAAGTGCTCGGCATGCTCGCGGCTGATTGTTGACGAAAAAGTTTACGATTCGGTTGTCGAAAAGGTAGTCGAGCTGACAAAGAATCTGAAGGTCGGATCGCCTACCGAGGCGGATACGAATGTCGCAGCGGTGATCAACAAGCGTTCGTTCGACAAGACGTTGGATTATATAAAAAGGGGTGAGAGCGACGGCGGCAAGATCGTTGCCGGCGGCAGCGGAGCCGATGCGGAGGGTTTCTTTATCGAGCCGACCGTCATCGCGAATGTCGAGCCTGGCTCGACCATCGAGCAAGAGGAAATATTTGCCCCCGTGCTCGCGGTTATTAAGGCGAGGGATTTCGACCATGCACTTGAGATCGCTAACGATACCGAGTTCGGATTGACGGGAGCTGTCTATTCGACGACGCAGGCTAATCTCGAGAAAGCGCGTCGTGATTTCCACGTCGGGAATCTTTATCTGAATCGTAAATGCACCGGTGCTCTTGTCGGTGTCCATCCGTTTGGCGGATTCAATATGAGCGGCACCGATTCAAAGGCTGGCGGGCGCGAGTACTTGTTGCAGTTCATGCAGGGAAAATTGATCTCTCAACGCGTTTGATCGAAAGGCATCGATGAAAATGACTGCAAGCTATTTATCGAGAACATCTTTGCTGATCGTCGCGAGCTCGCTCCTTGCGCTTGTCGGTGTCGCGCAGAAGCCCGGGCCAAAAGTAAAGGTGACCGCGAAGCCGATAGTCTTTGCAGTACTCCAGGGCGGCACCCGGGTCGAACCTATCGGCGCGATCGACACCGGTAAACTTGTCGAGGCTGCCACCGACGAAGCGGATGCCAAAGTCTTTGCCGCCTCACACTACAAAATCGGATCTTCGTATACGCTTGTCTTTGGAGGAGCCGCGGACGGTAAACTCGCGATTGTAAAGTCGAACATCGGAACGGAATGCGGGGGCATGTCGGCGGAAACATCCGCCACGCCGTCAAAAGCGAAGATCGCCGGACTTGTGATGGCGCTTGCGACCGATGCCAAGATCGGAAGCGAAGCAGCCGGCTACCGACGCAAGCCGACTGCGGGAGAACGAGCCGGGATCGAGAAGCTGGTTCGCGCTGAATTCACAAAGAATGGCGTTTTGGCGGCCGCACTTAAAAACCTTCGTTATCAGAATCTGACAGCACTCGATGTAGACGGCGACAACGTCGCGGAGTTTGTCGGTTCTTACTGGGTTGCTCCGACGCCGGACGAGCGACGATTGCTGTTCTTTATCGCCGAGCAGGATGCGAAAGGAAATTTTACGTTCTCACTAAGCGATTACTCCCCCATCAAACCGGACGACGTTATGAGCGGCGACGTTAAAGATCTTGACACCGGCGTCGGGCACGAACTTCTGCTGGACGTTCTGGATCTCGACAATGACGGCGTGAAAGAGGTCTTCACTATTGGGCAGGCGTTTGAGGGAAACAACTATTACGTTTATAAGCGCAGAGCGGGAAAGTGGACGAAGATACACGAGAGTTACAGCTATCGCTGCGGTTATTGATGGCAGAGAACTATAAGCGTGCTGGCAAAGGTAAACTTTTACGCCTTTGCCTTTTTTCTTTATGTTGATCAGCTTGTCCGAGCTATGAAGATCGTATTTATGGGAACGCCGCAAGCTGCGGCGATTAGCTTAGAGCGGATCGTGAATGACGGACACGACGTGGCGGTCGTGTACACACAGCCTGACCGGCCGTCCGGTCGGGGTAACAAGATCGCGTTCTCCCCAGTAAAACAATTTGCCATCGACAATGGGATCTCCGTGCTTCAGCCGACAAAAATACGAACGCCAGCGGCGTTAGACGAGTTTCGATCTCAAGACGCGGATGTCGCAGTAGTCGTCGCGTACGGGCGCATTTTGCCTGAGACGTTTTTGCATGCATTCCCGATGGGCGCGATCAACGTACATTTCTCTTTGCTGCCGAAATATCGCGGAGCGGCTCCGGTCAACTGGGCGATCGTCAATGGCGAAATAACCACCGGAGTTACGACAATGAAGATGGACGCCGGACTGGATACAGGACCCGTCTTGATTCAGAAACAAACGGACATCGGAGAAAATGAAACGGCTGTCGAACTGCTGGCTCGACTTTCAGGACTCGGTTCCGACCTTCTCTCTGAAACATTGCGGGATTACCCGTCCCTAACGCCCCAGCCGCAGAACGACGCCGATGCGTCTTTTGCTCCGTTGATGAAGAAAGAAGACGGGCTGATCGACTGGACTCTTACGGCGAGTGAGATCTCAAACCGGGTCCGCGGCTTTCAACCGTTCCCGACCGCGTTCACGCAATTCCGCGATAAGAAACTCACCGTCTGGACCGCGTCGCCAACGACAGTCGATGTTGAGATCGGACGCCCCGGCGAGATACTCGAGGTGGGACCGGAGCGTTTGTTGATCGTGTGCGATCGCGACTCGGTATTGCAGATCGACGAATTGCAGATGGAAGGCAAGCGCCGAATGACTGCTCGCGATTTCGTCAACGGTTTCAAACCGGTGGTGGGAGAAATACTCGGAAGGTGATGGACGCAGATACGGAATTTCAAATAATCACATTCTACGAATTCAGGCGGCTCGACGCCGAGCGTTTGGAGATTCTCAAAGCGTCGCTGAGCGATGCTATGCGCGTCAATTCTGTCAGGGGTACGATCATTCTCGCGCTCGAAGGAATTAACGCAACGGTTTGCGGCAGTCGTCAGGATGTATCCACCTTTCGGCACTCTGTCGAAACGATTCTGGAAACCACCCTCTGTCCCAAGTCTTCCTTTCATCGAGCATGTCCTTTTCGCAAGATAGACGTGAAGATAAAGCCCGAGATCGTTACGTTAAAAAAAGAGGTGGACATCTCGTTGGGAGCCGGAACGCACGTTCGGCCTAGCGAATGGAATGAAGTGATCTCTGATCCATCGGTGGTCGTCCTCGACACGCGAAACGACTACGAATATAAGAACGGCACTTTCAAGGGAGCGTTAAATCCCGGGACGGAAAAGTTCAGTGATCTGCCGGCATTCATAGACGCGAATCTCGATCCGGAGAAGACTCCAAAGATCGCGATGTTCTGCACCGGCGGCATTCGCTGCGAGAAGTTTGCCCCTTACATGAAAATGCTAGGTTTTAAGGAAGTGTTCCAACTGGAAGGCGGGATCTTGCGTTACCTCGAAGAAAAAGCTCCAGAGGATAGCCTGTGGGAAGGCGAGTGTTTCGTGTTCGACGATCGCAGAACGGTAGATGAAAAGCTGCGAAAGGGAATCGGTCCTGACTACTCGCAGCCGGGTTTGTCGACTATCGTTCCCGAAGAGTTCAGCGGCGAATGAAATGAAGATCTCACCTGCACGCATGGCGGCTTTCGAGATCCTGCAGCGGATGGAGAACGACCGGTCGTTCTCGTCGTCACTGCTTCCGATCTTTGAAGAGCGACTCGGGGCCACTGACCGTGGACTTTGCCACGAACTTGTCCTCGGCGTTCTTCGCCGCCAGCTCTATCTCGACAAGCTTATCGGGAATTTCGCCGGTGCAAAGAAATTGGACTCGAGCGTTCGTCTCGCGTTACGCCTCGGCATTTACCAGTTACTTTTTCTCGACAAGATCCCTGCGTACTCGGCGATCAATGAAAGTGTAAATCTGGTGCAGAAGGCGCGAAAGACGTCGGCAAAAGGATTCGTCAACGCCATCCTCCGGCGCATCTCCGAGAGCGTGCCGGAACTCGATTTTGCGAATGACATAGAACGGATCTCGGTCGAGACATCCCATCCAGCATGGCTGATCGAGAAATGGATCTCGGATTTCGGACCCGCCGACGCGGAGCAGATCGCCAGGGCTAATAATCAGATACCGCGTATCGCATTCCGATTTACGGGTAAAGGTGATCCCCCCGCGGAGCTGCAGGATCTTGAACCGAGTGAGTTCGTCGAGGGCTGCTACTTCGCGAGATCGATCGACGAGCAGTTGCTCGAACTTTCGAATAATGGTGCGATCTATTTTCAGGACGAGGCTTCGCAATTGGTTGGCCGCCTCGCCGCAAGCTCACGAGCAGGCGACCGGTTCCTCGACGTATGTGCCTCACCCGGAGGAAAGACGACGCTTGTTGCATCGGCCGGTGCAAGCGACAGACTACTCGTCGCGGGTGACTATCAGGCCTCGCGAGTGCGTCTGCTGCGCGAAACGTGTACGCGGCAAGGAGCGGCACTCGTAAAAATCGTCCAGCATGACGCTGAGCGGGGACTCCCGTTCGCCGACGCTAGCTTCGATAGTGTGCTCGTGGACGCCCCGTGCTCCGGAACCGGCACGATCCGTCACAACCCCGAGATCCGCTATTATCTCGAGCCGGAAGATTTTGGAGTCTTAGCGCTCAAACAACGCAAGATCTTACTAAACGCATCTAAACTTGTGCGGCCTGGTGGACGATTGATCTATTCGACATGCTCTTTGCAGATCGAGGAAAACGAAGAGGTTTGTGAGTATTTCCTAGCTCACACGGAACTTTTCGTCCAAGTGCATCCCGAGGTTGATCAGAGGTTTGAAACGGGGAAGGGTTGGGCCCGCACGTTTCCTCATCGAGATAATATGGACGGGTTTTTTATTGCAGAATTTCAATCCCTACCCGGGGGTTAGTAATTACCGTGCCCGGGCAAAAAATGCTAGACTTTCGCTTTGGTCCTATCTGAAATGAGCGTTATCTCCAAAAGTTTTTCAGCAGCAAGCAAACTTGTTTCGGTCGCGTTTCTGCTCGTCGCCTTTCTAGGAGGTATGGCGGGCGTGGTTTACATGTCACTTTCGGGTTCTGAATTGAAGGTTCC
>JBKJOR010000165.1:0-11071 GCA_046595575.1 Pyrinomonadaceae bacterium
CCGAACCGTTGATGGAAACCGCCCGCGCCGCTGTCGCAACCCGGTTGTTACCGACAATCAAGTTGGTCGCCGTCGCTCCGGCAGCAACACCTGTCAGAACAGAAGTGATCGGATTCGGAGCTGTGTCCGGACCCGTAGCGTTCGGACCTGAGAAAATACCGAAAGTGGTATTTTCCGGACCGGTTGTCGTCGTTGCGGTAGACACGTTTGCCCCCGTCAAACTCCCGACAATATTCAGATTTCTGAAAATATTGTTGTCCGCGCTGATGACAGTCGTAACATTCATCGCAATACGAATTACCGACGTGAATGTTGTAGTACTGGCAGCTGTGTTTTGAATCGTCAGATTGCGGTTCGTACCGGCGGTGTTGGGATTGTCACCGTCGATCGTCACGTTGTCTGCGCCGTTGAGTTCGATCAATCCGCGACCTATTACCGTAGGCCCAGCGACTGTCAAGGCGTCAACCGTCGGCCGGATGATAATGGATGTGTAAGACGCGGCGCCCGCACCGCTGCTGTTCAAGACGATCGCACCCGTTTCGGTCGTATTCGCATTGATATCAACCGTGACGGCCCCGGTATGGGTCCCCGCATTGATTGCCGTGATCGCTTCGCCAAGGGTCACATACGCAACCGCTCCCGGATTAACAACGACATTTCCCGCTGGAGCATCGTTGTCCATGATCGTAAGAACCGCTGTGTTCGGGGTGCCGAGCGTGGCACCGACTGGGGACGTCAATGCAAGATTGACGGTCTCGTCGGGTTCGTCAGTTGTGTCGGAACACGTAGGGACAAAGAAGCTGCCGCCAGTAGTATTCGCCAGAATATTAAGCGTCCCAGCGGTGTTAATGTAATCGACACCGGCTAAGCACGAAGCTCCTCCCGTCGCCGTTCCGCCTGCTACGGTTGCATAATTCACGGTAACGACGCTCTGACTTACACCGGAAAGCGTTACGTTAATCAAAGCTCCCGGCGTAATGCCTCCGGGAGCAAGCGTTTCGACTGTCGTATACGTAGACGAGCTGAACTGAACAGTCGGCTGGGTCTCGTCATCAGTGATGGTCACAGTCGCGGGATTTGGCGTCCCGATCGTCGCACCGCCCGTAGCGTTGGAAAGTGTTGCGTCAAATGTTTCATTGCCTTCAAACACAGCATCGCTACAGATCGCCACATCGAACGTCTTGCTTGTTTCACCGTTCGCAAAGCTAACCGTGCCGCCAGTATTCACGTAGTCGACCGTGCCACCGCATGCCGCGCCGCCCGTAGCAGTGCCGCCTGAAAGGGCATAGTCAGCCGTTACCACGCCGTCGCTTCCGCTTGTTCGATTCACAGTGAGGGTCACCGTCATACCGGACTCACCTACAGAGTAGGTGGCCGAGTTGAATGCCAAAGTACCCGGAACGAGGGGAACGAATTCATCGGCTCCCATGTCGGGCGTGGCATCCCTTGTCTGACCATCGAAATCGATAGTCACACCGATACCCGTATTTCCTGCGTTCGCCGCCGGGCTTCCCATCGGAATGTGAAGGTCGGTCAAGGAAGTGAATAACGGATCCGATGATATCGAGTTCGCGTCTTCGCTTGTCGCCGTCTGCCAGTCGGCCAAAGTTGTACGGTTCGTTCCGGTGCCGGCCGTCGTTGTCTGGGCTGCTGTCGTCAGATCTCCAGTAATCCCGACACGTCCGAGGGTCCCTGATACGAACAGATCGTTGTAGTTTGACAGCAAGTTCAAGTTTACTGCCGGGCCGTCGAATCCGATCGCGTAGCTCTCGCCGCCGCCGCCTGTAGATCCGGTGCGGGTTTGTGAATTGAAGAGGATATTGTTTACGACGTTGACCGGCTGGTCAGCGCTGATCGCGAGAGCAAAACTCGGGAGCATGTTAGCCGTCACGCTTCCGCGGTCGCCCGTCATTGCTACTGAATTGTGATAGATGTTCTGCGTCGCACCCGCGGCCGGAATAACATAAATTCCTGCCACAATGTCTCCAGCATTCGCGTTACCTGTGACGCCGGAGATCATGTTGTTCTCGATACGGTTCGTTCCCGAAACACCCGAGCCAAGAACTATACCTGCAGCCGAGAAAGTTGTAGTTTGCTGAATCCCTGAGATCGAGTTCCTGGAGATCAGCGCGTTGACTTGCGAGACGGCAGCCGGTGCGGTACTTGCCAGTGCCTGAGAGCCCGCCCCAATCGCGATCGCGTCTGCAGACTCGGCGTTTGTCATGTTCGCAAAGCTGTTCTGCGTGATCTGTACACCGTCGTCGTTACCGGTGAAGATACCGATTCGACCGACACGTGCGGAACCGGATCCAGTCATCAGGTTCCGAGTGATAACAACTCCCGTGTTGGGGTTGGCCGCACTAATGCCTACCGAATAAATGCCGTAGATCGATGAACGAACGTCGTTGTTCTCAACCCGATTGTTGTCGTTGTCGGCTCCCGCTGAACCAAAGGTGTTGCCGGTAAAGGCAATTCCGATAACGGTAGTTGTCGGCGAACCACCCCACACATTGAGGTTTTTTACCACGTTATTCTGAGCGCCCGAAGTGCCGCTCGAGAATCCGATCCCGCCGCCACCGCCGGCATTGTTGATCGTCAGGCTCCGGTCCGAACCACCCGCAAGTGAGCCGTCAACCGTGACTGAGTCGAAACCGTTGAAACCGATCATATTAACGGACGACGTTCCCGAGATCGTTCGAGCCGCACCGCTCGGTTTCATCAAAACGGTGAAGCCACCTGGCTGCTCGTTGAGTGCGACGGCCCCGGTCTCGCCCGCCAGATTCGATGTGATGTTGATGGTCAGGTTACTCGAGATACCACCTGCGTTGATTGTGTTGAATAAACCTCCCACATTTGTAAGTGACGTGAAAGCCTCTCCCGAACCAACATTGACCGTCCCGCCCTGCGGAGCGGCGACGGTAAATGCTCCTCCTTTTGTGTCATTGGAGGTGTTCGCATCCGGCGTTATAACTGCCGCCGTCATGACGTATGCACCGGACATTGTGAAGGCCGGTGTCGCCACGAATGTAACCGTGACAATCTGGTCCGAATCGATGTTCGCGATCGACTGCGTGTCGCTGTATGCGTAACCTCCTGGACCGGTGATCGAAAAATTAACTTGTACGCCGCTCTGGGCGGCCGCTCCCACATTTGTGAAGCTGGCCTGCGGTGTGGTCGTCGCCCCAACTGCGAATACAGATCCTTCCGCGGGGACGAGAATAGTGTTTGCGGCAACGTCATTTGCCGGCGGTGCGATACCCGAAGGTTCGTCGCCACCAATATCCGGCGCGGCAACGCGCAATTGCCCGTCAATGTCTTTAGAAACACCAACAACGCTACTTCCTGCGTTGACGTTGAGGGAACCCACTGCAATATGTAGGTCCGCCGTGTTTGATATGTGGAGGGGATCGGACTGGATCGAGTTTGCGTCTTGCGGAGTGGAGTACGCCGTCTGCCAGTTCGCCAAGGTAGCGAACTGAGTAGTAAGCGTCGCGCCTGAAGTGTTGCCGAGGCCGCCCGTTTGAAGCTGCGTGTTTACCGGGTTTATATAGTAGTTGTTGTAGTTCTCTCCACCCGTTCCAAAACTATAAACATTCGACGGACCACTGATCGCATAAAATCGGAGTGTCGCCGTGCTGGACGAACTGAGGTCCATATAGACGCTGTTGTTCGTCAGCGTCAGATTCGCATGCGTCCCTCCGCTAGCGCTACCCAAACGAATTCCGCTTCCAAAATTTGTCGATGCCCCCGTAACCGCCGGGTCGACATCACCGGTCATCGCGATAGAGTTAAAAACGACCCTATCTGTATGACCGCCTGATATCCCCAGCCCGACGGCTTGATCGCCTGACGTGCCGTTCGCCCTTACGTTATAAATAAAATTGTTGGCTACGAGGTTGTTCGTCGCGGATCCGCCGCCCGTTGTTCCAAGTCTGATGCCGACCGCTGAAAACGTGAGCTCTTCGACGATATCGTGAACGATGTTTTGTGTGACCGTGTAGTTATTAGATGTGAGCGTGCTCGGCGACATACTCCACGACTCGTCACCGATCGCGATGCCTGCTCGGTCTGCACCTGTGCACGTCTGCGGATCTAAGCATCCTACAAACTGAACAGTATTTCGGGAAACCACAGCGCCCGTATCGGCCTGCATGTAGATTCCCGTCTTGCTTATCTGGTCAGTCCCAAACGCCGCGGGTCCGACGATATTGTCGCTTACGACAGGATTGATATTGAGGTCCGTCGTCGTTCCTCTGGTAACAATTCCATATCTTGATTTGATTACTCGATTGAAGAGAAACTTGTTGTTATCGTTGTCGACGCCATTCGTAGCGACACCGATCGTCGCTCCGTTCATGATGATTCCGAACGTCGCATTCGCACTCGCAGTGGTATCGATACCGCAGGCAATCTCGAGATTGCGGACCACGTTATTCGCGGCTCCATTACCGGCCGCAACGCTGCTCAGCCAAATCGCGGCAGTGGCCGCTGCGGTGCTGGTATTTCGAACCGTAAGGTCCCGCGCCGTTCCTGTCCCGCCCTGCCTTCCATCGATCAATACGTTGTCCGCACCATTGAGTCGGATGACGCCACCGACGATGGATCCTTCGATGATCCTCGCCGCGCCCACGGGCCTGATAGTCACATCAGTATATGAGGCAGAACCGACCCCGCTAGCAGTCAGGGTGGCTGACGCAGTCTCAGTCGTGTTTCCGCAGACCTCGATATTGATCGCTCCTGTGTGTGTGCCGGCAATGATCGCGTCGAACGCGAGCTTCAAAGTTGCATACGCCGTTGGTGTCGTCGTGCCGCCCGAAGATTCGACCTCTATGGGTCCGGCGGTATCACATGTCCCGATCGTTAGTGGAAGGGTTGGCGCTATTGATGATCCGGTAGCCGGTTCGGCGGACGTGAGCATGCCGCTAAAGATCGGCGATAATTTTCCGTCAAACGCGGCAAAGCTAATGGCGCAAACCAGCGTGAGCGCAAAAATCGAAACAATGGCGCGAGACCAGTTAGGTCGTGTGGACATGAGTTCTTTCTCCTAATTTTGGGCGATCTTAATTCAGTGCGTTGGTGAGATGGTCCGGTGGAGGAGACAGGGAACGGTGATTTCCCTCGGCTTCAGACATCCCTTTTTGAAATTGAATTATGAAGCGATTATAGGCAGGGCTGGAGGTTTGTCAAGCAATCTTCTACTTGTCGGAGAGATAGAGTGCACAACGGCACATAAAAAAAGCGCCGGTCTAGCCGACGCTTTTATTACACCTGCTGGCGATCGGCTACCTCATCTCGAACGTTGTACCGATCGTAAATGAACGTCCGCGAGCCGGAGCAAATACGAATTGTTCGCTATAAAAACGATCGAGCAGATTCGAAACTCGTGCGTGGATACCAAGATTGAATCGCTCACGCCGCAGATAATATCCACCGCCCATGTTGTGCGTCACGAAACCCGGTTCGGCACCACGGTTTTCTGAAAGGAACGACGGCCGCAACCGCGTCTGCTTTCCTACGATCCGAGCGTTGTAGTCGAAGTAGTAACTCTTGCCGAAGTTCTGCCAAAGAAACCCTGCGTTGGTGCGAACCGGGCTGATCGAGTCGAGCGGTTCATTCTCAGAAACATCATCGCCGCGAAGATAGCTAAAATTTCCGTACGGTGTCAGGTAACCGACACTGATCTTGAAAGGCATTTCAAGCTCCGCCTCGAAGCCCTGGATCCGGGCAGTGCGTACATTTTGTGTCTGGTAAACGGCTACCGGCGGCCGCTGCGGCGAAGGTGGCGGCGGCTGGCTCACGGGGAGCCTGACATCCGTTAACCTTGTCGCAAGAAAGTTCTGAAAGTAGTTATGGAAATACGTGGCCGATGCCTTGAAACGTGAGGTATTTATTTTGACACTCGTATCAAAGTTTATTCCCGTTTCTGGGACGAGCCCTGGATTCCCGACCAGAAAGCCTTCTGCCGATCCCGGATCGGTGAAGAAACGCTCCGAGATATTAGGCGTCCGAAACGACCGGCCGATCCGTGCCGACAGATTCACGTTTTGCGTCAGGGTGTAAACGGCGCCTACGTCGCCAGTTACCGAGGTGTATGAGAGACCGAGAGCTTCACCCAATCCATTTAATCCGAGCTCTTCTATATCCGCCGGCGTGAATCTCGGATCGAGTGTAAACTCCAACGTCGGCTTTGCTGCGGTAGCGAACCTGTCAAAACGCACACCTCCGAAAAGACGAAACCGTTTCGTCACCCGGTAATCATCTTGGGCAAATAAGGCAAAATTCGACAAGCTTGCGTCTGGCACACTGCGCGAGTTTCGGATAGTCCTGTTCGTCGAGAATGCGGTGGTCGACCGGACGAGAAGGCGGCGGTCGGTATTGTCGTCCTTGAACCAACTCGCTCCAGCGACAATGTTATGCCGCCCGAACATCCAATCAGTTTGAAGGTCAAACCCGGTAGTTTTCGTGTCCGTCACTGTTTCGCTTGACTGATATAGGCCCGGAAAGAACGGCGGCACCCTCGGAACCGTCAAGATGTTCGTAAAGTTGCGGTGCTGGGTTTGATAGAACGCACTTACTGAGACGCGCTGAAGATTCTTGGTGAGCCCGGCGACGTCATAACGGCCACTAAATTTGTCGCGATTATTAAAAGGGAAAAATGCATTGAATACTCCGACACGATCCGGGACACCTGTGTTAGCTCCGGCTAGTCCGGCGGATCCGACATTACCCGCGCGCCGACGGGTGTAATTGAACTTGAGCGTGTTCGTATCGTTTAGAAAAAATCGCAGGGTTGCCGCACTGTTACTCCCGTGCGATTGTGAGTTAAGGACCTCAGCGTCGTCGGTGATCTGCAGATCTTGCACTCGTAGGTTTTCCAGATCCCCAGGTGACGCATTACCCGCAAAATAGTTATTGAATCTTTCCAAAGATTGAGCGAGCCGAAACGCAAAGAACTTGCTCGAGCCGTTCACCGCCAAGCTGCCACGCCGGCCATTCTCGTTTGAGCTGTAGAAAGTATCCAGCACACCACCGATCTTAAAACCATTCTCTCGGCGAGGCGGCACGTCACGGGTAATTATGTTTATCGTGCCGGCAAGAGCATCGGTTCCGTACAAGACCGAACCGCTGCCGCGGACGACTTCGACGGTTTCGATCTGCGAGGTTTCGACGAGCCCGGTTTCGATGCCCGATTGTCCGGTAAACGTCCGGCTGTTGTTGAGCCGTTCGCCATCGACAAGGACCAGAACGCGATTGCTGTCGAGGCCGCGAATGCGCGGCCGAACCTGAAACGCTCCTTCGTTCGTCGTCGATGTTCCCGGCAATGTTCGAAAGATATCGCCTATCGTGTTGATGCCGCGGCGCTCGATACTCTCGCGATCGACGACACTGACGGGGGCCGAAGTTTCACTCGCCAGGATCTGGGTTCGAGTAGAGGTGACGGTTACCTGGTCCTCGATAGGCCGAGGTTCCAGCCGAATGACCGTATTCTGAGCCGATGAGCTTACCGCGGTGGTCATAGAAGCAAACCCACTTGCCCTAACCGTGATCTCATATGCGCTCGACGCAGGTCGGTCAATTGCGAACTTACCCTCGGAATCGGTCGTCGCAACCCGTTCGGTGTTCGTTTTTCTATCGATGAGGACAACTGTCGCTCCAGCGACCGCCCGTCCAGCCGCGTCTTCGACAACACCCGAGATGGGATTGAGCTGGCCTATTACGGAAAGTGCAAGCAAAGGGATGGCGAGAAATGCAAAAACCACCTTGAAATACATTTGATACCTCTGTTAAGAAAAAACTTTAAGTGAGAATGATAGCCCACGGCCGAAAAAACCGTAAGTGTCGAGCGTCACAGACCCGCTGTTCCCGCGAATAAGCCCGTCTTATTAGCCGGCTTAAGTAAAAGAAGCACCGAGGCGATGCCCTCGGTGCTAGTGTGTAACCCATGTAGTTATTAACTATCGTCCTGCGGCGAGTTGGAGACGGGCGTTTGCCGCGTCTAGTCGTTCACGTTCCACCTCAGTGTCTTCGAGCGCCGCAGTTGGATTTGCCGAAAGCGCCTTTTCGGCCGATTCGCGCTCGGCCCTCGCGGCATCCAAGTCGATCTCGGAAGCGCTCTCAGCGGTGTCCGTCAGAACGGCGACCTTGTCTGAGCTGACCTCGACAAAACCACCACCGATCGCGAGACTTTCCGAAGAGCCCTTGATCGAGTACGAGAGTATTCCGGGTTTGAGAGCCGAGATGAGCGGCGCGTGATTCGGAAGAATCCCCGCTTCACCCGAAGCTGTCGGCACCGTCACCGAATCGACAGTCTCATCGAGTACTTTCTTTTCCGGAGTTACTATTTCGAGTTTTAACATAGTGGAACGCCGGCATCCTGCCGGCATGAGACAAATGAAGGAGGCCGGCAAGATGCCGGCGTTCCAATTACGCAGCTGCTGCCATATTCTTCGCTTTCTCCCGGGCCTGCTCGATCGTGCCGACCATATAGAAAGACTGCTCGGGCATATCGTCACACTTGCCATCAAGAATTTCGCGGAAGCCCTTAATAGTATCTTCGACCTTCACATACTGGCCCTTCAAGCCTGTGAACTTTTCACCGACCGTAAAGGGCTGCGAGAAGAATCGCTGAATCTTACGTGCACGTGAAACCGTAACCTTGTCATCTTCGGAAAGTTCGTCGAGGCCGAGAATAGCGATAATGTCCTGAAGGTCCTTGTAACGCTGCAGAATTCGTTTAACTTCCTGCGCCGTGTTGTAGTGATCTTCACCCACGATAAGCGGATCAAGGATTCGCGAGTTCGATGCAAGCGGGTCGACAGCGGGATAGATCCCAAGCTCCACGATCTGTCGCGAAAGAGCCGTAACAGCGTCAAGGTGAGCAAAGGTTGTCGCCGGAGCCGGATCGGTATAGTCGTCGGCCGGAACGTATACGGCCTGGATCGACGTAATGGCACCCGTCTTTGTTGACGTTATACGTTCCTGCATCTCGCCCATTTCAGTTGCCAGGTTAGGCTGGTAACCGACCGCGGAGGGCATACGTCCCAAAAGTGCTGACACCTCGGAACCGGCCTGCGTAAAGCGGAAGATATTATCGACGAAGAAGAGCACATCATTACCCTGATCGCGGAAGTATTCGGCGACCGTAAGGCCGGAAAGTGCTACTCGAAGACGAGCTCCCGGAGGTTCCGTCATCTGTCCATAGACGAGCGATACCTTCGAGTCCTTGATCTTTTCGCGATCGACCTTCGTCAGATCGAACGCACCGGTCTCCTCCAGGTTCTTCGTAAACTCGTCACCATAAGTAATAACACCTGACTCGACCATCTCGAGCAGAAGATCGTTTCCTTCACGCGTACGCTCGCCAACACCGGCGAAAACCGAGTAACCGTCGCGGCCCTTCGCTACGTTGTTGATCAATTCCATGATCAAAACCGTCTTGCCCACGCCTGCACCGCCGAATAGTCCGATCTTACCGCCGCGAACAAAGGGCTGGACGAGGTCGATGACCTTGATACCGGTCTCGAACATCTCGAGCTCGGTCGCCTGTTCGTCAAAGCTCGGAGCGTGGCGGTGGATAGATGCCCGCGTATCGGATTCGACCGGGCCCAGTTCGTCGACCGGGTCGCCGATCACGTTCATCACGCGGCCTAGCGTAGCTCCGCCAACTGGTACGGTTATCGGTCCGCCGAGGTCGATGACCTTCATCCCACGGACCATCCCGTCGGTCGGAAGCATCGAGATCGCGCGAACGCGGCCTTCACCCAAGTGCTGTTGAACCTCGGCGACGACATCGACCACGGTCTCTACGTCAAACCCTTCGGATGTAATGCGTAAAGCCTGGTGAATGGAAGGTAAATAATTCTCAAATTCAACGTCGACTACCGGTCCAATGATCTGGACGACCTTGCCGATCTGTGCGTTACCATTATTAGCGGCCATTTTTAATAGATTGCTCCTCTATAGATAAGAAAACTGCTGGTATAACAAAGCAGTAAGATTAGCATAGGCCGTCTTTGGTGCGCAAAGACGAACGTAGAACGACTGTTAGCACGTTCTACGGTAAAGGAATCAGGGACGCTCTCTGAAAGGTTGAGCGAGGCAATGAAAAAAGAAGCCGGCTGTTGTGCCGCCTTCCTATTGCAACTATAAATCCTCTACTTCAAGCCTTCTCTTTTGAACCCTTCCGTCCCGAACCGCCGGGGTTCTTGCCGCCGCCGTCCTGCTTGTTTACGGTCGCCCACGCCCGACTCTCCGCTTCTTCGGCCGAAACACCTTTCTTCTTATAGCTTTCCTCTATGTGTTCCGCCTTGCGTTCCTGTTTCGCCGTGTATTTGCTGGTTCCATCTTTTTTAGTCGGCATTTGAACCTCATTAAAAGATACTTGCCGCTCGAACCGGCTTTTGCCGTCTCGCTCGGAAATAGATGGATCTAGCTCGGAGGTAGATCTCGGTTCCATCCTGTGACCTTTCTTCGTGAGTATTGTTTCGCTGGATCGACGATGCCGGTGAGGCCGCCATCTCCGTTATCGACAAAACCACCCGACTCTCTAACCTGGCAACGCTCCGGATATATTTCGTAAACATTTCTGAATCCACTCCCCGGTTTTCCACTGTAATCTTTTCGGACTTGCGCGGAGATGTTTAGCAATCACCATGCCAACTTTAAGGCGGCGAAAATCGGACAGTTCGGTAGCTACAATCACACAAAATGTTGACAGTCGAAATCGGTTCTAGTAGCCTCAATCCTTGAACGATTCAAGCTTTGTCGGACGATCAATTTGAGCAATCTTCAAAAACTCGAGCTGCCACCTCAGGGTCTAAACACGCTCTTCGGCGTACAGGATCAAAACATCAAATATCTCGAATCGCTGCTCGACGTGAGCATCGGTGCGCGGGGAAACGAATTATTGATCGACGGCGACCCGCGCGACATTGCGACTGTCGAGCAGATCCTGAAAGAATTCGGCGAACTCTTCCGCGAGGGAAACACCTTCACGGATAAAGAGCTTCGCGACGCGTTCAAGCAGATCGCCGAAGATCGGGCCTACAGCCTAAAAGATTACTTTCTGAAG
>JBKJOR010000450.1:0-3393 GCA_046595575.1 Pyrinomonadaceae bacterium
GCGAACGGTATTTTCGCCGTGTCGCTGGATTTCGGCGTCCAGTTTCCGGGAGCGAACCGGTTTCTGGAGATCCGTGTTCGAACGACGGGCGGAGGCGCGTTCACGCCTCTGAGCCCACGTCAGCAAATAACCAGCTCACCCTACTCGATAAACGCGGCGCAGTTGGGCGGCGTTGCGGCCAGTCAATATGTCGTGTCGGGTGCGGCAAGCATAAATGCGGGCACACAATACAATATCGGCGGAAATGCCGTATTGAGCGCGGCTGGTTCAAACAACCTCTTCGTCGGCCTGGGAGTAGGCAGCTCCAGCAGCGGAGGGTTTAATACATTTGTGGGAACCAATGCAGGCGCCGGCAACGGCACAGGGGGCAGCAATTCCTTTTTCGGATTTAACTCCGGTCGGGAAAATACGACGGGCAGCGCGAACGCATTCTTCGGTCAATCTTCCGGTCGCAGTAATACTACCGGCCAACAAAATGCGTTCTTTGGATCAGCCGCCGGATTGAACAATGAAGGTGGAAGCACCAATTCATTTTTTGGCTCCGCTGCGGGGCGGTTTAACACGAGCGGGTTTGGAAATACCTTTGTCGGGAACATCGCCGGAGACGAAAACACGACGGGTCTCGTTAACACGTTTATAGGAAGACAGGCGGGCCGTCACAACACGACCGGTACGCACAATACGTTTATCGGGGAGCAAACAGGCAATAGCAACATAACCGGGAGCCAGAACACCCTTCTAGGAAATGAGTCTGACATGACTGACGGACTCTTTAATGCGACAGCCATCGGGTTTCGGGCCTTCGTAACACAAAGCAATTCTCTTGTGCTGGGAAGCATTTCAGGCGTCAATAACAGCGGTAATAATACCCGAGTCGGGATTGGCACCTCAGCTCCCGCCAGCCGTCTGCATGTCGCAAGCGGAGCATCGGGAGCCACGCCGCTTTCGACCTCGGATCTCGTGATCGAGGACGATGCCGCGGCATTCCAGCATTTCATTACACCGGAAGATATCGAAAGCGGCCTGCTATTCGGCGACCCCGGCGCTAACATCGGTGGCGGCATTATTTTCAATAACGCCGCCACTAACAACGGCATCCAGTTTCGGGCTGGCGGCAACACGACGCGCATGACGCTCGACGGCTCCGGCAGCCTCGGGATCGGTACGACCGCGCCGATAAATCGGCTGACTATCGGTACACCTGAGACGCCACTTCTAAATGGATCGGTTGGGATCTTCAATGCAGGCGGCACTTTTATGACGGTGCGTGATACCACGAACAATGTCGAAGGATTTGTCGGTTCTGACTCGAACGGTGTCCTATTCGGTTCCACCACCAACAGTTTTGTCCGTATCCGCACCGGCAATTCAGATCGGTTGATCTTCGACGTCGGCGGTAACGCCATCTTTACCGGCATCGCGAATTTCGACTCATTTGCAGCGGTCAACGTGCTGGACACCGGAGGCGGCGCCGCCATCTGCCGGAATGGCTCGAACCGGCTCGCGACCTGCGGCTCGAGTCTGCGTTATAAAACTAACATCGCCGCCTTTTCTTCCGGATTGAGCCTTATCAAGCAGCTTCGGCCGGTCTCGTTCAATTGGAAAGAAGGCGGTTCCCTCGATCTCGGCCTTGTCGCGGAAGAAGTCGCGGAGGTCGAGCCGCTACTCACGACGACGAACGACAAAGGCCAGGTCGAAGGTGTGAAATACGACCGCGTCGGTGTGGTCCTGGTGAACGCCGTAAACGAGCAGCAGGTTGAGATCGAAGCGCAGAGAAAGAAGATCGAAACGCAAGACATATCGATCGAGGAGCTTCGCCGCCAGGTCAGTGAGTTGAAAAAACTTTTGTGCAACGGGAATCCGACTGCGGAGATCTGCAAGGAGGAAAAGTGAAAGAAAAAGCAAAATCTCAGTGGTCGGCGGCTTTCTTCTCTTGTCTCAGTTCTCTACTCCTCGTCGGTCTTTTCGTCCCGCCGGCCAGCACCGGTTTCGCGCAGTCCGGCGGCACTTTCGCCATCACGCGATCGGTGATCGCCGGCGGCGGCGGGCGTGCGACGGGAGGGGTGTTCACTGTCGACGGCACGATCGGGCAATCGATTGCGGGTACGCAATCTTCCGGAGCGACCTTCACTCTCATTTCCGGGTTCTGGGGCGGAGGCATCTCGGCCGTCCCAGTCCAACGTGCTCCTTTCGATTTCGATGGCGATGGGAAGACGGACATCGGTATCTTTCGCCCGCCGGTCGGTGAGTGGTGGTATCGAAGAAGCAGCGACGCTCTGGTCGCTGCATTACAGTTCGGGGTCGGTACTGATCGGATAGTTCCGGCAGATTACACAGGCGATCGCAAGGCGGACATCGCTGTCTTCCGCCCATCGACGGGGGAGTGGTTCATCTTGAGGAGCGAAGACCTCTCCTTCTTCTCTTTCCCCTTCGGTGCAAATGGTGACATCCCGGCTCCCGCGGACTATGACAACGACGGCAAGGCCGATTCAGCTGTATATCGTCCGTCGAGTGGAACCTGGTTCATTCAAAGGTCGTCCGCAGGAACCATCATTCAGCAGTTTGGTATCGCCGAAGATCGACCGGTTCCGGCCGACTACGATGGTGACGGGCGAGCGGACATCGCAATCTATCGACCGTCTTCCGGTGAATGGTGGCTCAATAGATCGACCGCGGGCTTAATCGTCTTTCAGTTCGGCGCCTCGACCGACAAGTCTGTGCAAGGTGACTACACCGGTGACGGAAAATCTGACGTCGCGTTGTGGCGTCCGTCGAACGGAAATTGGTTCGTCTTGAGATCTGAAGATGCCTCGTTCTTCGCGGTTCCGTTCGGCGTTAGCACCGATATTCCTGCACCGGGCGATTACGACGGGGACGGCAAATTCGATACAACCGTTTTCCGCCCGTCGGACACGAACTGGTTCTCGCAACGTTCGACCGCCGGAATATTGATCCTGCAGTTTGGCGTGAATGGTGACCGCCCGATCCCGAATGCCTTTGTGCCATGACCTGTTCGGAGTGCGCGGTTCACCGCGCACTCTGAACGGTAAGCATTAGAGCTTCATGTCTTTCAGCGCTTTCGCGTTCGCAGGTTTTGTGAAGATCGCTTCGGGGATAGATTTGTTGTACTCAATCGTCTGATAGTTGATTCGAGATGCCTGTACGCCGCCGGTGAAGCGATCGATAATGAACGGCGTTTTTATTCCACCGAAGTCGACAAACTGTGCGTACCGGTCTTCCTCGACCACTTCCTCTTTGTCGGCATTCAGACGCTTGTAACTACTCTTCTGCGGCAGGCCGTCATCAGCAGCGAATTCGTATTCGACGACCAGTCCGTCTTTGTATGTAACCTTAATCACTTCGTTGCGGCGGCCGAGTGTTGCCGGCCGTTTC
>JBKJOR010000472.1:0-7644 GCA_046595575.1 Pyrinomonadaceae bacterium
GTGAATAGTGCGTTCGAAGAGACAGGCGCACCCGAGCTGCACGAAGGCTCGCACCCGCGATTTACTAATCACGATTAACTATTAACGATTAACGATTAACGATTAACGAGATGAGTACTGCAGTAGAAAACATTCCCGGGTTCGATGTTCTCGATCAATCGCTCGAGTCCGAGATGACGCTATCGATGGGGCCGCAGCATCCGTCGACGCACGGCGTGCTCCGACTTGATCTGCGTCTCGACGGCGAACTGGTGATAAAGGCGATCCCTGACATCGGATATCTCCATACGGGCATGGAGAAACTCTTCGAATACAAGAAATATCAGCAGGGAATCGTCATCACCGACCGGATGGATTACCTCAATCCGCTCGGTAACAACCTGGCCTACGTGATGGCAGCCGAAAAGCTGCTCGCTCTCGAGATCCCGGAACGTGCTCAAGTGATACGCGTCCTGATGTGCGAGCTGCAGCGTATAGCATCGCATATGGTCTGGCTCGGAACGAGCGCCCTCGATCTCGGTGCAATGAGCATCTTCTTTTTCTGCTTTAAGGAGCGGGAAAAGATACTCAATCTGATCGAGGCAGCGTCGGGCGGACGGATGACGCCAAGCTATTTCCGGATCGGCGGCCTGATGATGGATTTGCCCGCCGGCTTTGAAAGGCGTTGTCGACAGTTTTCGGACGATTTCCCGGCCGCACTCAGTACGTTTGAAACTCTTGCAACGGGAAACCCGATCTGGCAAAGCCGCACGCAAGGTGTCGGCGGGATCTCCGCCGAGGACGCAATAAATTGGGGACTGACTGGCCCGTGCCTTCGCGGCAGCGGCGTCGATCTTGATCTGCGTCGCGACAATCCATACTCGGGTTACGAAACTTATGATTTCGATGTGCCGGTTGAAACGGATGGCGATGTTTGGGCGCGATTCCGCGTACGCATGCGGGAACTCTACGAATCGCACAAGATCGTCCGCCAGGCGATCGATAGACTGAAGCCCGGGCCGATCAAAGCCGACGCACCGAAGGTCGTTCTTCCTGATCGCGACGACATGCGAAAGCACATGGATTCACTGATCCATCATTTCCTGATCGTCGCCGAAGGCTTCAACGTTCCGGCCGGAGAGGTTTATATGGCGATCGAGGCGTCCAAAGGCGAACTCGGCGTCTACATGAAATCGAACGGCGGACCGAAACCCGACCGCGTCCACTTCCGGGGGCCGAGCTTTGTTAATCTATCGGCGCTTCCCGTTATGAGCGAGGGTGAGATGGTCGCCGACGTCGTAGCGATCATCGGCAGTTTGGATATTGTGCTCGGGGAAATCGACAGGTAGATTCTCACGTCGGAGACGAAAAGTCTGTTGACAGAGGTAGCCGTACGTAAGGAGGCTCCCATGGCTGAAAGATATGACGAGAGATTTGACGAACTGACGGGGCTGGTAACGAGAGTTGTAGGCCGCGTTGACGAAATCCAGCTTGAAATGCGCGATATGCGTAAGGAATTTGGTGGGATGCGGACCGACATGAGTGGGATGCAGACCGACATGAGCGGGATTCAGACGGAGATGGGCGGGATGCAGACGGAGATGAACAGGATCGGTAAAACTCTGAACGATCATTCTTCTCGTTTCGACCGACTGGACAAGGCACTTCACATCGTTTCAGGACGGCAGAACGATGTGATTCCTAAAGTGATCGAAATTCAGAAAGACGTTAATCGTATTTCCGAGACTCAAGCGGAGCAAACGTTCAAAATGATCCAGTTGATGAACCGCATCGATACGGTAGATCGGCGGTTGAATGTACTCGATGACCGGACGGCTCAGATGGATTCCGAAGTCAAGGAGATTCGCAAGACAATAGACTCGCTGATCGATCCCATCCTCGACGGAAAAGCTTTGTCGGCCAACATTAGACAAGTAGAAGAAAGGATTGCCCGCCTGGAAGAAAAAGTTAGCTAGTTATGGCAGCCGCTACACCGACAACTTACACAGACAAGATCGTCAAAACTGACGAAGTGGCGGAGTTCTCAGCGGAGATCATCGCGGAGATGGACGCCCATGTTGCGAAGTATCCAACCAACCGAAAGCGTTCGGCGTTGATACCGCTTCTGATGCTCGTCCAGCGCGAGCGGGGATGGATCGACAACCCGGGCGTTAATTTCCTCGCGACATATCTCGACCTCCAGGTGACGGATGTTTGGGAGACAGCGACGTTCTACTCGATGTTCAATCTTCGACCGGTCGGACGTCATCACATTCAGATCTGCAAGACACTTTCATGCAGGATCATGGGTGAGCCGGATATCACCGAGCACATCTGCTCGAAGCTTGGTATCCATCCCGGCGAGACGACGGCTGATGGAAAGTTCACCGTCTCGATGGTTGAGTGTTTGGGAAGCTGCGGCACGGCGCCGATGATGCAAATTGGTTTCGATTATTACGAGGATCTGACGACGGAAAAGTTAGATCAGATCCTGGAGGCATGTAAATAGCACATGACAGATGGTGAGATCATTCGCGGTTTGTACGATTCATTAGCGTCCGGGGACGTTCCGGCTGTGCTTGGAGCGTTCGATGGAAATATCGAATGGACCGAGGCGGAGGGATTTATGTACGCGGGAACATACACAGGTCCGAACTCCGTGCTTGAAAACGTCTTCATGAAATTAGGGTCCGAATGGGAAGGATTCGCTGCCGTGCCGAGCAAGGTAGTCGATGGTAAGGATGGGAACGTCATCTCGACTGGAACTTATTCGGGAAAATTACTGAAGACCGGGAGGAGTGTGAGCGTCCCGTTCGCCCATGAGTGGGAGCTTCGCAACGGAAAGATCGTTAGGTTCAAGCAGCACACGGACACTCTCGTGATCGCAAGAGACTTGGGATTATAAAAATGGAAATCAGAGCGATCGGCTGCGAGCCATTACAACTCAAACGTGTGCACATGACAGATGGGCACACGCTAAAGGTGTATCGCGAAACTGGTGGTTACGAGAGCTTGAAGAAAGCACTCAGGATGTCGCCGGCCGAGATTATTGATGAAGTAAAAGCGAGCGCGCTGCGCGGACGGGGCGGTGCCGGTTTTCCGACCGGGATGAAATGGTCGTTCGTGCCGAAGGATTCGCCGAAAGAAAAGTACATCGTCTGCAACGCCGATGAGTCCGAGCCCGGTTCATTCAAAGACCGTTACCTGATGGAACGCGATCCGCACTCGATGATCGAGGGAATGATCATCGCCGCTTATGCGCTTGGCTCATCGACCGGTTATATCTACACGCGCGGCGAGTACAAATATTTGATCGACATAATGGATGTCGCGCTCGCCGAGGCACGCGAAGCGGGAATGCTCGGCAAGAATATTTTCGGCTCGGATTTCTCATGCGACATTCACACGCACACCGGTGCCGGTGCGTACATCTGTGGCGAAGAGACGGCCCTGCTTTCAAGTTTAGAGGGATATCGCGGACACCCGCGGATGAAACCGCCCTTCCCCGCCGTCGAGGGTTTGTATGCAAGCCCGACGATCGTAAATAACGTCGAGACATTTACGTCCGTGCCGCAGATCATCGAGATGGGCGGAGTCGCGTGGCGGGATCTCGGCACAGAAAAATCGGGTGGAACAAAACTCTGGTCAATCAGCGGTCATGTAAAAAAGCCCGGCGTCTACGAGCTTCCGATGGGCTACTCCGATATGGAAAGCTTCATCATGGAAGACTGCGGAGGCATGCTTCGCGATGGAAAGAAGCTTAAGGCGGTCATTCCGGGAGGCTCGAGCGTCTACATCATGAACGCGGGCCAGATCCTCGGCAAAAATGTCACGCTTGATTACGAAGGCTTGGTCGCAGCTGGCTCGATGCTTGGCACGGGTGGGATGATGGTCATGGACGAAACGGTTGACATCATGGAGACGACCAAAAACCTGACCGAATTCTACAAACACGAATCGTGCGGCTGGTGTACACCTTGTCGCGAAGGGACAGACTGGCTTGTAAAGATCTTTGACCGCATCGCATCAGGCGGCGGACGACCCGAGGATGCTCAGTTGATGCTGGACATCTGCGACAACATTGAAGGGAAGAGTTTCTGCCCGCTCGGCGACGCCGCAGCATGGCCGATCCAAAGCGCGATCAAACAGTTTCCCGACGACTTTAAGAAGTGGATTCACGAGAAGACTGATCTTTACGCGAGCAACAATTAATGGATCGTGGTAACCCAGTGCGTCGGTTAACGTGGGCGGCGCTATTTACGGCCGGTCTGGCAGTCTCGGTTTTTTCACAGACCGCACAGCTCGTCAATTCTCAGCGGACTGCGACCGTAACGGCGTCGTCGTTCAATAAGCGGCTTAATGAAGTTTACGGAGCGTCTGCACCGGAACCACTTCGCGGATCTTTGAATTTATATAAAGTTGTATACCGCTCGGTTGATGCGAATGGGCGAAACGCGGTGCTGTCCGGTCTTGTCGTTATTCCGGCCAACGGAGCACCTAAAGGTATCGTCGTTTTTAATCACGGCACCACTGTCTATAACGGCCACATGCCTTCGCGGCTGACTGCGGCGATAAAAGGGACCGAACCCGAAACTGCGATGCTTGCCTTCGCTTCCGGAGGCTACGCCATCGTAATGCCCGACTATATCGGGCAAGGCGATCACACGGGTGGTCATCCCTATCCAGCAAACGTCGTAAACGCCCGTGCCGGTATCGATCTGATAAAGCCCGCACGAGAGATCGGTCGGAAGAACAATGTCACGATCGGTAGTCAACTTTATGTCACGGGGTACTCGGAGGGAGGCGGCGTCGCCATGGCCCAGCTTCGTGAGCTTGAAGGTTCGAGCGATCCTGCGTATCGGGTAGACGCTGCAGCTCCTGCCTCAGGGCCGTACGATCTTTCCGGTGTGACGCGGGAGTTCATGCTCGAACAGCCAACCGATCAGCAGGGTTTTGTGATCAGAAATTATCTGCTTGGCGACATGGTTTATTTTTTGCACAAGAGCCGAGGGATAAAGATCACGGACTACTTCAAGCCGTCGATGGCGTTGACGATAAACAATTCGTATGGCGGTCGGATCAAGGACGAAGTGATAGTGAAACGGATCGGCCTGACAGCGTTATTGATGCGGGCGAAGAACAGCATTTTTAACGTGATCACGCCGCGCTTCAGGAAAGCGATGGAGACGATGGATCTTAAGGATCCGGCGGCTAAACTCTTGAAGGATAATGATTGTTACGACTGGACACCGCGAACAAAGATGTTGCTTATCAATCTCGATGGCGACATGATCGTATCGCCGCGAAACTCGGAAGTGGCATTCGATAAGATGCGTCGCCGCGGACTTGCACGCAACATGCTTCGCAGATTTATCATTCGCGATCCGAAATTGAATCACATCACGGCGGTTCCCGCTGCGATGCTCAAGGCGAGACAGTTTTTTGATGGCGGATTTGATTCCGTCGGTAGCGAGTAGGACGGGCTGCGGCTTGTCCTGGGTTGAGTACGACAGGCTAGAAGGTCTGTCGGTTTCGAACAGACCCGGTCTGTTTACGTTGGTTTGAGGAATACGACAGGCTTCTAGCTGTCGGGTAGGATGGACGCGAAAGTCTGTTCTACGTTGGTTGGAGGAATTATGGGAAGAGGCGATAAACGAAGTCGAAAAGGAAAGATCTTTGCGGGCAGCTTTGGGAAAACCCGTCAAAAACCAAAGAAGAAAAACGTTGCACCGGACGCGTCGGCGACCGAATCGGCGCCTAAGAAGGCCACACGAAAGAAAAAGACTGAATCGTAAGGTTTGAATGGCGAAAGAGCTTATCAAGATAACGATAAACGGCACCGAGATCGAGACTGAAAAGGGCGCGACGTTGATCGACGTGTGCCGTGAGAACGAGCACAGCATTCCAGCGTTCTGCTACTACAAGGACCTCGCTGTTCAGGCCTCGTGCCGGATGTGCCTGGTCCGCATCGAGAAGATGCCGAAGCTGCAGACATCGTGCACGATCACCTGTACGGACGGGATGGTCGTCACGACGGCGAGCCCCGAGATTGAAAAGGCGCAGCGTGCGATGGGCGAGTTTCTGCTCGTCAATCATCCGCTCGATTGTCCTGTCTGCGATCGCGGCGGCGAGTGCGAACTGCAGGAAGTCATTTTTGACTGGGGTGATGTCGAAGAGCGTTTCACCGAACGCAAGAACGTTGCTCCGGAGAAATATCTTTCGCCGATCGTCGCAAACGATCCTCAGCGCTGCATTCTTTGCAAACGCTGCACGCGCGTCTGCGACGAGTGGATGGGCGAGGACGCTATAGAAGCGGGTAATCGGGGATCGAACACTGTCATCGGAACCTACGGCGGCTGGCTCGACTGTTCGCAATGCGGCAACTGCATCGAAGTCTGCCCGACCGGAACTCTGCTCGACGGCGTTTATCGTCACGAGACGCGGCCTTGGGAACTCGAGCAGACGATCTCGACCGATACGTACAGCTCGGACGGAATGCAGCTTTCGATCGGCTCGCGCGGCGGAAAGGTCCATCGTATCGTTGCACGAGATCGCTATGTGAACGGATTGAACGGCGAGTTTCTCGACGTCAAGGCACGCTTCGCACACGAGTTCATCAATCATCCCGAACGGCTTAAGACGCCGATGATCCGTTATTCAAAAGGCGGAAAGCTAATCCCAGCAACCTGGGATGCGGCGATCCGTTTCGTTGGCGAAAAGCTTGCTGCCTACGGAGACTCACTCGGTGTAATCGCGAGTCCGCGTCTGACGAACGAGTCGGTATTCACTCTGAAAAGGTTCGCGACGGAAGTTGCGAAGACTGATAATTTTGCCGTCTCGGACCGGTACGATGTGTCTTCGGTTTTCGACAATCTCAGCGTTCCGCTCGCGACCCACAAAGAGATCCGTTATGCCAGCACGATCATCCTGATCGGCGGCGAGCCGGAAGAAGAACAGACTTACACCGCGAAACAGATCCGTCAGGCTGTCAGAAATGGCGGGGCGAAATTTATAGCTGTAAACGATACGCCGATAAGGCTGACGGGACAAGCCACTCAGTTTCTGCACATCAACAAAGGCTCGTACGATGCATTCGCGTTGGTCCTCGCCGATGCATCTACGGACGAGGTTCTAAAAGCACTCGGAATCGAGGCGTCTGAGGTCGAAACACTGAGCCGCGCGATAGGTGAAACCGAGGGCGAGCTGATCATCATGATCGGTGGCGATCTTTCACCCGAAGCTCAAACCGCGATCGCATCCGCCGCGTCGAATTACTCGTCGGTAAATCGTCGTGTCACACTCCTGCCGCTTGTGCCCTATAACAATTCGGTCGGCGCGAACGACATGGCGGCAGGCAAAAAGGCCCTCCCGGATGTCATAGATAATTCGAAGGCGTTGTTGATCGGGGGAAGCCTTGCTGATCCGTCGCTTCTCCAGAACAAGGAATTCGTTGTGGTCCAGGAACTCTTTGAAACTGAGACGACCGCCTTCGCGGACGTCGTATTTCCGGCGGCATCTTTTGCCGAAGTGGACGGCACTTACACCAATAACACGGGGTTTGTGCAGCGTGTCCGCAAAGCGATCGAGCCGATCCATCAGTCAAAGCCGGACTGGATGATCACGAGCATGCTGGCGAAAGAGCTGGGTGTCGACTTTGGCTACAAC
>JBKJOR010000057.1:0-5812 GCA_046595575.1 Pyrinomonadaceae bacterium
ACCGTGCACAGCTCAAGCGGCATAAAGTCGAAGAACAGCGTGCGGGCGGTTTCGGTCGTCAGACTTATAAGCTTACCTTTTGCCGCAGGCGAAAGGTAAGCTTATAAGTCTGGCGACCGAAACCGACCGTACGTTGTTCTTCGACTTTATGCCGCTTGAGCTGGGAACGGTACGCGGATTCAAAACGCGCTTTCACCTCTACACGGTTCCAGGTCAGGTCTATTACGACGCCTCGCGAAAGCTGATATTAAAAGGCGTCGATGGCGTCGTGTTCGTCGCGGACAGTCAGGAAGAAAGGATGGATGCGAATATCGAATCGCTCTATAACCTAGAAGAAAATCTGCAGACTCAAGGTTACGATCTAATGGATCTGCCTTACGTACTCCAGCTTAACAAGCGAGACCTGCCGAACGTCACTCCGATGCAGGAACTTGTCGGCGAGCTCCAACGGAAAGGCGAGCCGGTTTTCGAAGCGGTTGCAATGGACGGCACCGGCGTCTTCGACACCCTGAAAGCCGTCGCGAAACAAGTGCTCACGGAATTAAGGAAGAGTTAGTTCAAGATCTGTCGTCGTGAAGCAGAGGCTGTCCAATCGGGCAGCCTCTTTCAATTGTTTGCCTATCTTCTGAAACGGCGATCCGCGTCTATCTATCTTCCGAAATGGCGACCCGGCAGCAAGAGCATGTACGTCGCGGCGAGAATCCTTACTCGACGATTCTCGAATACGATCTCGCTGCAAAAAGTCTAAGCATTATTCCCTCCACCCCACCTGACTACGTTATCGATCTTTCATTTTCACGCGACGCCCTCCGCGACGTCCGTCCGCCCCGTCTCTCGACCGACGCCGGCCTGCTCACCGCTCGTTCCACTAGCGACTAGAAATCTGAAATCCGAAATTAGTAGTAGCAACAGCAGTTAGTAATTCCTGTCATCTCCCGCCTCTCATACATCAGAAAAGCCGCCACGCATATTCGCATGACGGCTTTTGATTCTAAGTGGCGGGGCCGACGGGACTCGAACCCGCGACCTCCAACGTGACAGGCTGGCGTTCTAACCAACTGAACTACGACCCCGCATTTGAATTCTGGATTTTAGATTTTGGATTTTGGATTGAGTCGGTCGCGGCGGCCCTTCTTCAATCCAAAATCCAAAATCTAAAATCCAAAATGGGACTGGTGGGCACGAAGGGACTCGAACCCCTAACTTCCTCCTTGTAAGGGAGGCTGTCTACCAATTGACGTACGTGCCCAAAACTTTGTTGATCTTATACCGCCCCACACGCCGCACCCACACGATTATCAAAAAAACAACGCCTCTCAGGCGAAAAGAAGCGAATGGCAATGCTACGAAACCCATGACGCCCTGTCAAGGCATGGCCGAAGTTGCGGTGTCTTCAGTGTTGTAGAGTTTCGCGAGTGGGGAGTTTCCCGAGTTGGACAACCCCACCCGAAACTCTGGAACTCTGGAACTCTACGCCTTCCGCCGGTGTCTAACTATTATTGCAAGTGGCAACGGCACCCACGTTCTTCGCCTTAGACATTTTGAATTCGAAGGAGAAAGGCAATGGACAGAAGATATTTTCTCGCGTTTGGTATAGGAGCAGCTTCGCTCGCTCTCGGTATTCTCGCCGTAAGGCTGCTCGGACTCGGCGCCGGAATTCCAGTCCCTATTCCGCAGGACGACGTTGAACCGACGACACGGACACAGGACCTTTCGGGTCCGTACATACACGACAACCTCACCGTCTATCTCGTACACGGCCAGGACGTACGCGACGGCAAAACAACGCTGACGCTCGAGGAGGCAATGGAGCGAAAACTCGTCAAGGTTCACGAAACTAGTGACGTGAACGAGCTCGAGATCGAGAATATCTCGGCGACCGACGAAGTTTACGTCCAGGCCGGCGACATCGTAAAAGGCGGCAAGCAGGATCGTGTGCTGACGGTCGATCTAATTGTGCCCGCTCGTTCCGGCCGGATGCCGATCAGCTCGTTTTGCGTCGAGCATGGTCGATGGCAACCGCGAGCCGCCGAGTCTCCCGATGGATTTTCAGAGTCGAGCGAGATTGTTCCGTCGAAGGACCTCAAACTGGCCGCCAAACATACCGGCTCGCAAGCTCAAGTCTGGGCGGGCGTCGCGGAGTCACAGGAAAAGTTGAGCGCGGCATCGAATGCTAACGTCGCGTCAACCGTATCGCGTTCGAGCATGCAACTTTCGCTGGAACACAATGCTGTGCGAACGGGTGCTGCCGATTACATCGAGGCGCTACGCACGATCGTCCGCGGAAAATCTGATGTCATCGGGTTCGTCTTTGCGATCAACGGAGAGATCAACAGCAGTGACACCTATGGATCTCACGATCTGTTCATCAAGCTCTGGCCGCGCCTCCTGAAAGCCGCCGCCATCGAAGCCGTGTCCGAATCCTACGGTTCTGAAAGTTCCGCCGATGCTGTCACGGTGGATAACATCGATGACTTCTTGACCGACGCCGAGGCCGCCGACGTCGAATCCGAGCGAACGATCACCGATCGCATTCGCATACGCATCCGCGAATCGAAGCGATCGATCCTGATCGAAAGCCGGGACACGAACCAAAGCGGATGGCTGCATAGGAACTATTTGATGAAGTAAGTGGTTGAATGGGCATTCGTCATCAGTGGGCCGCGAAAACTTAACCGCGGATGACACGGATTGGAGCGGATCGGGGGATCTAACCAATTGATCAGATCCGCGTGATCCGCTCAATCCGCCCGATAATGTTTCCCGTCTCCTTTCTCTCTGCCCCCCCCGAAACGTGTGGTTTACATACGATTACGTAGCCAAGGCTTCGGTCGAAATAGCAATTTCACTAGCATTTCAATGCATTTATAACCGGCACGTTGATTGCCACTACATTGGCATATGAGACCAGTCACGGTTCGATAACCGAAATACGGTTCTGGTCATTAAGGGAATAAATAGAGGAATCGAGGGAGAATAGAAAATGGTTAACGTGATTAAAAAAGCATTGGGAATCGGATTTATTGGTGCCGCAGTTATTCTGGCCGGCAGTTTTACGGCAAATGCTCAGGGCGGCTATTACGAACAAGACGATCGTTATTACGATCAGGACAAGCATGCTCAAAAGCGTTACGAGAAACAGCGGAAGCGTGCATATAAACGTCAGCAGCAGATCGCGAGACAACGTCAGCAGTATCGCCGCGACAACGGTTACGGTGGCGGCTATAACAATGATGGCAGTTACAACAACGGTGGCTATAACAATGACGGCTACAACAATGGCTATTACGGAAACAGCAGTCGCAATATGGAAGTAGCGCGACAGGCAGTTCGTCAGGGTTATCAACAGGGCTATCGCGAGGGACAACAGGCTCGCCAGTACGGTAACCGTGGAGGATATGGTAATCAGGGTTACGGCAGCCAGGGCTACGGCGACGGTCAATATCAGCAGTACTACCAGCAGGGGTATCAGCGCGGTTATCAGGACGGCTACAACCGATCCTCACGCTATGGTTCGCAGCGTTCAGGAATCTCAACCGGTATCCTTACGAGTATCTTAGGCCGAATTCTAAACCGATAATCTACGGCATCAACACCCGTAACGAGGCACTCGATCTAGATCGAGTGTCTTTTTTATTCAAGAATATAATTATTTACCCTCGTGGCATGTATCTTGCAGAAGCTATTCAGTATCCGAGCGCTTTAAAAGGGCTCTTTTCACTTCAAGGAGGAAGAATATGAAAATAAGATTATTTTTTATAATTACTTTAAGTCTGGCTTTGGTGGGTCTGACCTTACCTGTTGCCTCGGCACAGGTGGTGGCGACTGCCCGGCAGAATGAAACGCGCTTGATCAGGATCGAGACAAGGGTCGACGTTCTAAAAGAAGAGGCACAGCGTTTTGCCGACAGGAATACAAACACCGATGCTCCGGATCAGTTTGTAGAATATCTCACTGGCCTTGAGCAGAGCATGACCCGCCTGCGTGAGACCCTCGATAACGGCGACCCCATCACCCGCGATCTAAGGGAAACTCTTGCCAGTGCGACCCTGATCGACAAATTTCTTGCGATCAACCGTGTGACTCCTTCAGCTCAGACGCAGTGGCGCAGAATCAAAACAGATTTCACAACACTGGCAACGTCGAACCGCATAAGTTGGAACTGGAATCAGCCGGTAACGCCGGTCATTGTTACGGCGCCGACCGGTACCTCTTACACAGTTACGGATCGTCAAATGCAGACTCTGCTTTCACGCATCGAGTTAAAGACGACCAATTACAAACGCCAGATGGATCTTGCGCTCCGGAGTGATACCGCCGCAGATCAGTCGGATGAAGCGATCGTCGATTATGTCGCTGCACTCGAGGCGGCCGAACTCCGGCTCAAGCAGCGTTTCGACAGCCGACAGTCGTCGAGTCTCGACGCAACCGAGGTGTTGACACGTGCGACGTACATCGATCAGTTTATGACTCGCAATCGTTTGAATCCGCAGACGCAGGCTCAGTGGCGTAATCTGAAAGCGGATCTCAATACGCTTGCCACTTATTACACTGTAAGTTGGAATTGGAACCAGACTTTACCGTCGGCCACTGACAGGACCGACGGCGGCGGGATGGGTGGCCTACGAAACTTTGACGCAAGACTAACGGGCACGTATAGGCTCAATACAAGCTTGAGCGAAAATACGACAGCTGCGATCGATCAGGCTTTGAGTAACACCCCAACTGTAGAACGCGAAGGCTTCAGACGCCGACTCGAGCAGCGGCTCAGCTCCCCGGAGATCATTGTGATCGAGAAGAACAATGCTACGGTCAGCATGGCCTCGAGCATTCTGCCGCAAGTTACATTTCAGGCTGACGGCCTCGCGCGTTCGGAAACAAACACGCGGGGGCGAACTACAACGACTACGGCTACTGCTGACCAGGACGGGTTGATTATCAATTACCAGGGTGAGCGTGCGAGCGATTTTTATCTGACGTTTCTGCCGATGGCGGATCGCCGGTTGAAGGTCACGAGACGTATATTCCTCGATAATGGTACCAGCAGCAGCATCACGGTTTCGAGTGTTTATGACAAGCTCGATAACATGGCTCGGTGGAATGCCGTAAACACAAATACCGACACCGGTGGTTCGTCGGGCGTGGTAAATGATTCCTTCGTGGTTCCGAGTGGAACGCGCATGAGCGCGGAACTGCGTAGTAACATTACTAGCTCAGAAGCAAGTGATCGATTTACTATGGATGTCACAGGCCCGGGTCAGTATCGCGGCGCAATAATCAGCGGCCGTGTAATTTCCGAAGACCCGGCGGGCCGCGTGGCAGGCCGGTCCCGAGTGCTGCTTATATTCGACACGATCCGCCTTTCCGGCGGTCAGAGTTACCGCTTTGCGGGGACGGTCGATGCACTTACGGCAGTCAACGGCGACATCGTCGTAGTGACCAACCAGTCCGCCCGGAGCGCAAGCCAGCCGGCTCGCGGAGCGGGTGGTATTCTCGGAGCGTTGATCGGTGCAATTTCAGGCGTACCGGTTGATGCATCCGCGAATTCGGCCACGACTGCCGGCGCGATTCTCGCTCAGAATCGAGACAGCATCGATATAGGTTCGGGTTCGCAGGTTATGATCACCGCGTCGGCCACCGGCGTTGTGGTAGCTCCCCGATAAGTTACCTCGATAGCGACAATTCACAGGATCGGAGGCGTAATCCTCCGATCCTTTTTTTGTTAACCGGTTGCCTGCTGCCTTCTGCCTTCCGCCTTCTGCCTTCTGCCTCCTGCCTCCTGCCTTCCGCCTTCTGCCTCCTGCCTTCTGCC
>JBKJOR010000150.1:0-10118 GCA_046595575.1 Pyrinomonadaceae bacterium
TTCGGTCTGGGCGGTGACGCGAGCGATCCTAAAGTTTATGGTGCAGCAATTGTGAACACGCTCAAGAACGTCGTCATGTTAGGCTCCGTCTGTGAGAACTGAGAAATTCATCTGATATGTGCAGGGAATAATTTCGGGAAAAACCCCGACTTGTTTAACTATGAGCTGGGAAGCGATACAAACTGGCTTATAGGTCTTGGCACGGAATATGGTGTAAATCCATTTCTCTTTGGGGCGATCTACCTGGGAGCGATTCCTGTCGCGGGGATTTACCTGCTGCTTGTTAGGCGTGGCGTGGTTAATATTACTTGCAGGGCTGGGCCGTAACGATTTCATCCCGCGCGAAACGCGCGATCAAGGTTTCCCGTTTGCTTTTGCCAGGCTCGCGACGACGGCTGCCAACTCGACGGGCTCGACGGGTTTGGGCAGGTGGGCCTGGAATCCGGCTTTCAGAGCGCGAATGCGATCTTCCACACGGGCGTACGCAGTGAGCGCGATCGCCGGCGTTCGTCCGCCTTCTGCGTCGGTGAGAGAACGCACCTTCTCTATCAAACTGTAGCCGTCTTCTCCCGGCATCCCTATATCACTTACTAGCACGTCGAATTTTCCATTCCGGATCGCTGTCAATGCTTCGGCTGCGGATCCCGAGGTCACCACTTCGGAACCGCACATCTCGAGGACCTCCTGCAGCAGATCCCGAGCGTCGGCTTCGTCGTCGACGATCAAAACCCGTAACCCATCTAGCTCCGGTGCACAGTCTATTGAAACGAATTCGTCCGAACCCCTTGGATGTTCCTTTACTTGTTCGGTGTCTCTATGTCGCGGAATGGCCGCGAGCCGCGGTAGAAGAACGAAAAAGGTCGAACCCTTGCCCTCGCCCTCGCTTTCGACCCTCGCCGTCCCGCCGTGCATTTCGACGATCTGGCGGACGATTGAAAGCCCTAGTCCAAGACCTCCTTGGGTTCTCGTCGTAGCTTGATCCGCTTGGCGGAAACGGTCAAAAACGTACGGGATGAACTCCGGGGCGATCCCGTTACCCGTATCGATCACTGAGATCTCAACATGCGAATTAACACGCTCGAGTTTGACCTGCACACGTCCGCCTTTGGGCGTGAACTTCACCGCGTTGCTAAATAGATTCCAAAACACCTGCCGCAGTCTCCCCGCGTCACCGGAAACCGGTCCCGCGTCCGGGTCGATCAGAACCTGCAACCGGACATTCTTAGCATCGGCGGCCGGGCGTACCGTTTCCAGGGCTGAATGGATCAGCCGGTCAAGTTCAACTTTCGTGACGTCGAGTCTTAGTTTGCCGCTAATGATTCGAGAGATATCGAGTAGATCGTCGATGAGCAGCGCCTGCGCCCGGGCATTTCTCTCAACCGTCTCGATCGCCCGTTCCGAAGCCTCCAGGGACAGGCCGCTCCTCAACAGTGACGTCCAGCCGAGAATGGCATTAAGCGGAGTTCGGAGCTCGTGAGATATCGTCGCGAGGAACTCGTCCTTTATTTTGTTGGCACCCTCCGCGATCTGCCTGGCTTGCTGTTCCCGTAAAAGCGATTCATGAAGGCTCTTGACGATTCGGGCCCGTTCGATCGATTCCCAAAAACGGTTCGCAACGAACGCGACCAACTCAATTTCTTCCGACTTCCATTCGCGCGGCACCTGTTGATGTACGGCCATGCACGCCGCGAACCGGCCATTCTTATGCAACGGAACGCAGATAAGCGCTTGTATTCCTGTTTGCTCATAAGCCGCTCGGTCGCTTTCGGTGACACGCTCGTCGGTAAGCACATTGTTCACCGCATAAGGTTGATTTGCCCGCATCAGCCGGAGCACCTCGGCACCGAACTGCGACATCGCATATTGCCCAACTATGCTGTGGACACCTTCTCGAGTGTAATCGCCAGGGATAAAAAAGTGATCCTCGTCGGACTCGACCTCAGCGTAAGCGCACCTGTCCGCCCCGAGGTGTTCGCCTAACAACCGCGCCAACGTGAGCGTTATATCCTCAGGACTTTCGAGAGCTCGAACCGACTCGTCGAGTTCGATGATAAAGCGGTTACGCTGATCGAGGCGGAGCTGCACGTCGATGTCTGTATTGGTCCCGAACCAGCGAACTATCTGCCCTTCTGCGCCTCGGGCAGGATTAACGCGCGTCAGGAACCATCGGAATTCACCGTCCCTCCCCCGAAGAGGAAATTCCATCTCGAAACTTTCTCCGCTTTCGATAGATGCTTTCCATCGCTCCATCACGGATGGCAAAATAGCCGGATCGTGTACCGCCTGCCACCCCCAACCTTCCATTTCTTCGGGGGTGGTGCCTGTGTAATCGTACCAGTTGCGGTTGTACCAGAATATCGAGCCGTCGCTCTCCGCCATCCAGACAAGTTGCGGCACCGTTTCCGCGAGTGTCGAAAATTTCTGCTCGGATTCTCGAAGGGCGTCTTCGGCCAACTTCCGCTGCGAAACGTCACGGGCGATCCCGATAAAAACGTGCTTCCCATCTTTCTGGTATTCCCCGAACGAGAGTTCGAGTGGGAACTCGTGGCCTGCCTGATGAAGGCCCGGCACCTCGATGTGATCCCACTCGAGGTGCTTTTTACCGGTTTTAAGATAACGCTCCTGACCTGCCCGATGTACCTCACGCAGATACTCCGGAATCAGCATCGTCAAGCTTTTTCCGACCATCTGATCCTGTTCGTGTCCGAATATTCTTGAAGCTGCCCGGTTGACGAAAAGAATCGTGCTTTGATCGTCGATGGTTATGATTGCGTCGTTGGCGGTCTCAGCCACAAGCCGGTACTGCTCTTCGCTCTGGCTCAATGCGGCCTCGATACGGTTGCGCTCTATGCCATTTGCGACACCGTCGGCGACCGAAGCCATCGCCGAGATCGTACTTTCC
Organism: Pyrinomonadaceae bacterium; assembly: GCA_046595575.1. Lineage (GTDB taxonomy): Bacteria > Acidobacteriota > Blastocatellia > Pyrinomonadales > Pyrinomonadaceae > OLB17. The sequence goes on from JBKJOR010000150.1 coordinate 2,903, forward strand.
GGGAGCGTGTGTCTTGCGAAAACGGACATCACGCCAACGAGACGGTCTGCAACGATCAGAGGATACCCGGCGAACGCTTTCATGCCTTCACGGACTGCCCACTCTTTATCGCTGATACGGGGATCGTTTGCCACATCGTTGGTTAAATGGGGACGGCGCTCTTCCGCTATCAGCCCGATCTTGAATTTGCCGACCGGAACCCGGGAATGTGCTCCGTCCAAGTGGGTGTACAGGCCGGCGCTGGCCTGAAGCTCGAGAACGTTGTCATCTTCGTTCAATGTCCAAATGCGCGCGAAAGCGACGTCTAGATCCTCAACGAAATGCTGAACGCATGTGTCGAGCGATTCTCGCAAAGACGTATTCTGAACTAGCGCCTTCCCGATGTTACTGTTGAGGCGTTCCAGATGCCTCTGTTCGGCGCGTTCGTTGATGTTGTGAAAATAGACCGAGAGGGCGCCATCGGCCGCTGGATAGGCCCGAACTTCAAACCAGGTATCGAGGGGTGCGAAGTAATCCTCGAAGGTTACAGAAATCTGTTCCGCGACCGCCCTCAAATATTGTTCGTGCGAAAGCGATCCGACGGTTTCGGGCAACTCCTCCCAAATATTTTTCCCGATCAACTCCTCCGTCGAACGCCGCAGCAGCGGTTCGCATTTTTTATTCGCGTACGTGAACCGCCAGTTACTGTCGAGCGCAAAAAACGCGTCCGTGAGGCTTTCGAGAATTCCGGTGCTGCGCTCGTTCGCAACCGCGAGAGCGTCTTCCATTAGTTTACGTTCCGTGTCGTCGCGGCAAATCTTAGCGAAACCCATCAACGCTCCCGATTCGTCTCGCAAAGCAGTGGTGACGCCATTAGCGAAAACCCGCGATCCGTCCCTTCGAAGGTGCCAACGAACGTCGTCCGCCCGGCCTTCGAGAGAGGCTTTCTCTAACTCTTTTTCCGGGATTCCTGCGGAGCGGTCGTCGGGTGTAAAGATGATGGCGAAACTCTGGCCCACCGTCTCGGCCTCTTCGTAGCCAAAAATGATCTCGGCTCCTTTATTCCAACTGAGTATTTTGGCTCGAACGTCGAGGTGGATTATGGCGAAATCGCTGATTCCCTTGACCAACGCTTCGTAAGGTTTTTCGCCGAACAAATCTTGAAGCCTATGGCTTGAACCCATCTGAAACTTACCCCTCGCTAGTATGAATGCGGCGATGGAACAAACGCCGACTTTATGAAATTTATATCATTGTACCTTAGTTGATTTAATCCTCGACCGTAAACAATGAATTCTACGTGGACCGTCTTCTGGTGCCCTTAAACCTACTTGCCTTTTCGTTCTACTGTTTTACAAAAAGTTCATCGATATTCCAAAGCGAATACGGAAAGATCACGCTGGGAGCGTAGTTACCGACACGAGCGTTCGCCGCCGACACGATGTGGCGCGAGACGATCGGGATAACTGGTGTTTCATCCGCCATCACACGCTGGATCTCATTAAAGATCCCGGCCCGCTTTTGCGAATCGCCCTCGCGGGCCTGATCGGCGAAGAGCTTGTCGATGCGAGCTTCCCACTCCGTTGCCGGCGCTTTCTGGGCGGGCTGCCACTGGTGCGTGTCAGCGCCGCTAAGCAAAAAGTTTGCGTATGTCGTCGGCTCAATTCCTGAAACGGTCAGCCCGAAGAGGAGTGCCTCGTACTGATATGTCTCGCCGGCAGCTGCACCGACAGCATTAGACTCGGCTGGTACGACGTTCATTTTAATTCCAAGCTTGGCGAGATCTTCCTGGACGACGGCGGCCATCAACTTACGCGGTTCGTTTTCGGCGGGGAACATCAGCGAGAACTCGACGCGGTTTCCCTTAGCGTCAAATAGCTCAGGCGCGTCTGCGGTTCCGCGTTTGACGAATCCTGCTTCTGTCAATAACTGCTCGGCGCGCTTTAGGTCGTGCTCGACCTTCGGTAAATTGGGATCGATCCACGCACGATTCGCCGGCGAGACAAACCCGTAGAGCGGCGTAGCGAGGCCTTGCAGAGTCGTCGTAGCGATCGACTTTCGGTCGACCGCCGCTGATATCGCTTGTCGAAAACGCTTGTCTGAGAACCAGGTTTGCTTGATCGGATCACCCACGGCTGCTCCATCCTTGTTCGCCTTATTCAGGTTGAAGAAGATGTGATCGACGCCAAGGCCCGGTCCTAGGTCGTACGCCTTTATGCTGCCGCCGGCAGTCAGCAGCGAAGCATAATCCGCCGGACGTATGCGATCGATAACATCGAGCGAGTTCTGATTCAGCCGCACCAGCGCTTGGTTTGCGTCGCTCACGATCTCGAACGATACCTCGTCGAGGTAGGGCAACTGTGTTCCCTTCTCGTCCTTTCTCCAGAAGTGCGGATTTCGTTTCAGTACGATGCGGTCGCCCGCCGCGGCGGACCCGATTGCGAATGGCCCGCTGGTAACGATAGTTTCCGGAGCCGCCGTCATTTTATATGCGTCAGCGAGCTTTCCACCCTCGAAATCCGCATTGAGCAAATGCTTGGGCAGCACACCGAGGTTGTCCAGATAGTTCTCGATCGCGGCGACCGGCTCGGGAAAAATAAACTGCATGTTGCGCTCGTCGATGATCCGAATCGCGATCGGCTTACCGTTGATGCTCATCGAATCTTTCCACGCTGCGGCCTGAGTACGCTCGTCGTACATTGCCGCAAGCGAGAACGCCAAGTCGGCCGTCGTTATCGGCGTGCCGTCTGAGAACTTGATGCCTTCGCGCAGTTTAAGGTCGACTGTCTGCCGGTCGGCGGCGGTCGTCCAGCTTTCGGCGAGGGCGGCGCGATACTTCAGTGTCGAGTGATCGAACTCGATCGGGCGACTGCTCATAAGATAGAACGCGATGAGCACTGACGGCTCGTTCTTAGCGACCAGAAAGTTGAACGTACTCGGCGGCGAGGTGATGCGGTATGCGAGTTTTCCGCCGCGGGTGCCTGTAGTCTTCTGAGCGAACTGTTGTGCCGGAGTCGAGTTGACGTTCGTCGAAACGGGCGGCTGTCCGCACGAAAGCAAAAATAATAGAAACGAGAGGATCACCGAAAGGCGTCGCGCCAGCGTGAAGGACGGCATATTGTTGTCTCCGAAAAAGAAGTTGTGAAGAAACGCGAAGGAGTTCGAACGAGTGTGAGTTTAAGAGTTTTTATTTTGCAAATCAATTGATGATGGTGAAGAATAATGCAGCCGTTTTAAGTCCCGCCTTCAGGCGGCTGGCCGGATCAAGCCGGTGCTCCAAACCTTTCCATGCTCAAACTCATCGCGAGAAAAATCATCCAGGGATCGATGATGATATTGATCGTTTCGGCGGTCACCTTTGTCCTGCTCAACCTGGCAGGCGGCGATGCTCTAACGGCCCTTCGCGATAATCCTCAGATCTCCGATCAAACGATCGAAAACTTGAGGCGTGTCTACGGACTCGATAAGCCGTTACCGGTGCGCTACTTCACATGGCTCCGCGGCGCTGTTAGCGGAGACCTCGGCGAGTCAATGTATTTTCGTGTGCCGGTCACGAGTCTGATAAGTACTAGATTTGCCAGTACGCTTGTCCTCGGCATCGCGGCGCTTGGCATCGCGATCGTCGTCGCGTTTGGCCTGAGCGTAGCGGCGGCGCGTTACCGAAGCCGCGCCCTGGGTCGCGTGATCGACGCGATAGTTTTTGGAACCGCATCCACTCCGCGCATAGTCATCGCGCTCGGCGCTCTGGCCCTCATCGCGCAGATCACGGCCGCGGGCGTCGAATCGGCATCCATCGCATCATTCTGGTTTGCGGCGTTCGCTCTTTCGGCTCCGGTCCTGTCGATCTTACTCGCACAGTTTAACGGTGAGCTGAACCAGACAATGAACGAAGATTTTATTCAACTGGCCCGAGCAAAGGGACTAAGCGAGCGCGTGATAGTCGCACGCCACGCTATTCGTCCGGCTCTAGGCCCGGTGCTGACGGTTTTTGGACTCTCACTCGGCGGTGTTCTCGGCGGCTCCGTGATCGTCGAATCAGTACTCGGCCGCGAAGGACTCGGCACTTTGATGGTAGCCGCGGTGCGCAGTCGCGACCTCCCGCTCGTTATGGGGATCGCTCTTGTAACAAGTGCCGCTGTTTGGCTTGGAAATACCTTGGCGGAATTACTTCAGGCGATGAACGATAAGCGGCTGAGAAGTTAGGAAGGAATGAGGCAGTTGGCAGAAAGCAGAAAGCAGAAAGCAGAAAGCAGAAAGCAGAAAGCAGAAAAGCTACTAGGAGCAAGATTGTTGCTTAACGCTCACCCGACTACCGCTTCGTCCAACGGCCAACTGCTTACTGACCACTCGACCCGGTGAAACGAATCACGAATAATTTCTCTTTTAAAATAAGTGCAGCCCGGCTTGCGGGGTGGTTGATCGTCGCTACATTCGTGGCGGTCGCGATCTTCGCCGACTTTTTCGCCCCGTACGATTACAGGCAGCAATCGAGAGGCGAGCCTTCTTCACCGGCGACGACGGTAACGTTCCGTGATATCGATGGAGCCGTGCAACTGCGTCCCGCGGTTTACGCGCGACGACTCACCGATCCGCTCCGGCTTATTTATAACGACGACCCGTCACTCAGCTTTCCGATCGAGTTTTTTGTTCGCGGAGCTGCTTACGACCTGCTCGGTATTTTTACGACCGATATTCACCTCTTCGGAGTCGTCGGCGAGAATGCGCCGCGGATCAATCTGCTGGGCACCGACAATCTCGGACGCGACCGCTTTTCGCGACTCCTCCATGCGATAAGATTCTCGCTTATCGTTTGCTCGCTCGGCGTCGGTCTCGCATGCGTGATCGGGGTTTTTATCGGAGTGGTAAGCGGTTACTCCGGCCGTCTTGTCGACACTGCGGTGATGGGCGTAAGCGACGCAATGCTCGCCCTCCCGACCCTGATTCTGATCCTGGCCGCACGCGCCGCGTTTCCGCTCGAGCTCCCACCGATCCGCGCCGCCGTTCTGCTGCTGTTGATCTTCGCACTGACCGGATGGGCTGAGATGGCGCGTCTGACGCGCGGGCTTGTTGTTGCCGCGCGTGGGCGCGAGTTCGTGATAGCTGCGATCGCGTCCGGCCTGACGAACGCGCGAATTCTTTTACGTCATATTCTGCCGAACATCTTGCCTCCACTTGCGACGCAAGCATTGCTGATGCTGCCGGCATTTCTTCTTGCCGAGATCGCGCTGTCATATCTCGGCGTCGGCGTGCAGGAACCGGAGGCGAGTCTTGGAAACATGCTCTCCGCCGCCGGCGACCTGAACCTGCTCCGTTCGCAGCCGCTGACGTTGCTGTCGCCCGCGATAGTGATCTTCGTCTTTGTTCTCGCGATCCGGCTGCTCAGTGAGCAGAAAACGAACGACCGGTCGGGCGAGTACTCGACTATGTGACCGGTGTCGCACCACGGCAGATTCGTGTTATCTTTTCCACGAATCCTTCGAGCGTTACGCTAAACAAAGAACTGAAACCGTATGGCCATTAATGATTCCGCCAGTCGACGCGCATTCGAACGGCGCTTTTTTCTGACTAGCGCGATCCTGTTCCCGATCACCGTGCTTATCGGTTTCGGTCCAACTTACTATCTGAAGGGTGTTTTCGACACGCCGCCCGTATCTCGACTTATCATCCACGTCCATGGGCTAGTAATGACGCTCTGGGTCGCGCTTTTCTTCGCCCAGGTAATGCTCATCCGAACCAAGCGGATAAAGACGCATCAGCGCCTGGGGATGGCGAGCGTCGTACTCGGTGTCGCAATAATCATCGCCGGCATAATGACGGCAATTGCCGCCGCGAAATACGGGAGCAGCTCAGCACCGCCCGGAATCGCCCCGCTATCCTTTTTGATAGTTCCATTAGGTGACGTAGTCGTTTTCGCGTTCCTTTTCGGTGCAGCTGTTTACTACCGCAGGAACGCAGCGAATCACAAACGACTGATGCTTCTGACTGTGCTCAATTTTCTCGGGCCTGCGATCGCCCGCTTTCCGTTCGGCCTCACTCAACAATTCGGGCCGCTCTGGTTCTTTGGACTACCGGACCTGCTGGCGATAATCTTCGTCGTCGTCGATACCTGGAGAAATAAGAAACTGAACAAGGTCTTTCTGGCGGGCGCCATCTTCATGATCGCATCACACTGGTTACGCTTGGGCGTCTCGTCGACGCCCGCGTGGTTGAATTTTGCGGCGTGGCTGACGGGCGGAACTACGTGATCGTCAGGGGTTCTTACTGTTGAAGTCTCGGATAAAACCGGCCGTAAGATCCGCGTTCGGATTCACAAGTAAGATGCCCTCAGGAAATTTACTCATATCGAGAAGTACGTCGATGCCTCGTTGCTTTGCGTAAGCTTCGAGAGCGTTGAAGATTGTAAGCCGTACCGGATTCGTCATCGCCGACAGACGTTTCGTGTAGGCGACACGAGCGTCTTCCTGCTTACGCTGTATGTCCGTTTGCAAGGTTGTAAGTTGGTCACGTTTCGCCGGGGTCGGAGTTCTGACCGCATCCGTCTGCAAAGCGTTAAAGCGATCTACAAGCTGGGTGATCTCATCGCGCCGCGCCTTGAATTCGATGTCCACGGTTCGGAGAGCACTGACGAGCCGCGTGATCCCACCTGTCGACCTCGAGAACGTGTCGGAATTTATGACGCCGACCTTGGCCGGAGCTGTCTGTCCGATCGGCTGAGCCTGAGCATTAACAAGAGTGGTGAGGGTTAGTATTCCTGTAAGAATGAAAAGCAAACTGAATAGTTTCATGATCAAGTCTCCGATGATAAGAAATCTGACAGTAATAGATGCCGGATCGGCAGGGTTCGATGGCTTGCACACTTTGAACGATGAGAGTTCGTTAGTCACGCCTCGAGCGCCTTCTTCGCGCTGTCTCGCGTCCGCCGCCAAAATATGCACCGATCGCAACGACCAGATGTGCGATGAACCAGACATTCTCGTAACCCAGATTCTGGTAGATATAGATCAGGATCAGCACACGCGGCATGAACACGCCGAGAAGAATATCTCCCCATTGCGGAACAACATTGGCTGGATACGCTGCGGGAAATACGAACAGGTAAACAAGCATTACGAGCCGCGGAAAAAACAACGAAAAGATCAAGAAATATACATCCATACTGGTGTCGCCCATATGCGGAGGATTATACACGCAGCAAAGGCCGCGCCGACAGAGCGAGCGGTAATTTGGTGAACTCCGG
>JBKJOR010000284.1:0-3070 GCA_046595575.1 Pyrinomonadaceae bacterium
TTCTTTCTTCGATCGCCTGACCGAGAGCGAGGGGAAAACCGGCAGTTGGTTCAGCGAACTGTTTGGAAGTACGAGACCGGCTCAGAAGCGTTTGCGTGAAATATCTCAGGCGACCAATCAACTGCCGGCGAGTTGCCGGGACGGCAGGTCGGCAAAACCCACCGAGGATTTTTTGGGATGGCAAGCCGACGTCGTGATGTTTCGCGAAGGAAATGTCAAAGAGGAGATCCCTGGGTTGATCTGGAAGAAGGAGATTTCGCCAAAATTGCGAAGCGACATCTCTCACCTGTCGTTTAGTCCTGACGGTAAACTGCTTCTCGCGCAAGACGACTACTCGATCTCGGTAATTGACCGTGAAAAGGTTTCGGTGCTGCTGCAGATTCCGGTGAAGGACGCGAATGAGGCGATGTTCACACCGGACGGCAAGCAGGTCGTCTACTTGACTGAGAATCTACGGTTTGAAAGATGGGATATTGCGGAGAAGAAGCCGGTCGAGGCGCGCGAACTCGTTCTTCGGCAGAATTGCTGGGAGCACTCTCTATCTCCAAACGGAAACTACCTGGCCTGTGTCGACCAGGCTACTACGGTCAAGATCCTCGATACCAAGACCGGTAAAAAGGTCTGGGAGAAGCCAAAATTTTATCCACTCACGGGATATGAATATTTCACCTGGCTGTTTCGCCGTCCGTCCGACGCAGATTACGACGTGGGATTCTTCAGGATCGGCTTCTCGCCGGATTCACGTTATGTGCTGTTCAGCCGGTCGAATAAGTACCGGTTTCGGATCAAGGTCGATGGTGTCATCGCTGCCGAATCCGAAAACACGGCGATGGCGGTCGATCTCACAACAATGAAGCCCGTCGACATAGGCGGCGATCTGAAAAAAATAGCGGCGCGCCCCTTCGTGTTTCTCGATTCCGAACGCGTCATGGGTATGCCGCAGGCAAAATTGGAAACCAGTGGTTTATTTTCATTCCCGGCGGGCAAGCGCATTCAGAAGCTCGAGTTCGGCGGCGAAGAGCTTAAGCGGACCGGTAGCGGGGAGTATGTCACGGTCAAGCCACTTTCAGATGCTCGTCTCGGCCTTTTCGACGTTCAGCGAAATGCGATCGTTATCGCCTACGATAAAGCGACGGTCGCAACGCATGGCAACACCCTCGCGATGGAATCGGCGTCAGGAAAGATCCTGATTCGCGAGATGACGTTCAACCAAGCTGAGAAGAGGACCGACACGAAAGACATCGCAACCATCGATCTACCGGTTGCCTCTATCGGTGGAATGCGGGCCGCCGAGGTTTCGGACGACTTCGGGTGGATGGTGATGTCTTCGAAAACCCGTGGCGGAGTATGGAACCTTTCCACCGGCGAGCGGACTATATTTACCCGCGGATTCAACGCCGGGGTCGTCGACGGATCAGGCATGAGCGTCGCCGATTTTCCAAAATATCTAAAAGACCCCCATGCGCTTGCCCTTCTTAATTCAAAGACGGGTGAGGGGGCTCCGATACGACCGATGCCGGATCACGGGGCGCGTCAGTACGGGCGGTTTGTCTTGACTCGTCGGAGCCTGAAAGAAAAAGAGGATACGAAACCGGATGCCGCCCGCTCGCAGTTTCTGCTTTCCGAAGACGAGCAGGCAGAGGCCAAGCTGCAGCGAGAGGTGGTTTTTGAGTTGAAGGACTGGCTTCAAGATAAAGTGGTCTGGACACGCGAATTTCCGACCACGGTCCCGAGATATGCCGTTGATGACTTTTCCGGTCGGCTGATCTTTTACTGGCGTTTGAGTACCGAAGAAGGGAAGGCGAAATTGAAGGAGACCCCGGCGCTCAAGGCTCAGGCGGATGCTCTTGGCAACAAGGATAGCGACTATCTTATCGAGGTGGTGGACGCATTCGAGCAGAAGACGATTGGTTCGATGCTGCTTGAAACCGGAAATGGATCGTTCTCGGTCCGCAGCTCGGGAAAGTCCGAGGGCGATTGGCTGATGTTGAATGATTCCGAGGGCCGCGTACTCGTTTACTCTTTGAAGACCGGAGAGTTGAAACACCGTTTCTTCGGCAGTCATGCGTCGCTCAACCCGCGGAGGCATCAGCTTGCGGTTGAAAATTTTCCCGGCGAGTTAACGTTGTACGATCTGACCACCGGAAACCCGATGGCGCATTACAGGATTAAAGGCGACATCGTCTTCCTGCGATTCAGTCTGCAGGGAAACAAGCTGTTCCTGTTCAGTGATTCGCAAGCCGGATACGCATTTGATCTGGATAAGGTCGCGGCGAAACCAGCTAAGCCGATCGTTTTTTAGATCGCTGGAAAGCTGGTGTGGTCCTTAGGACCCCCGTTTATTATAGGAGGCAGAAACCCGACCGGTAGGGAGGGTGTCTAACGCATTGAAGGAACACCCTCCCTACGGGTCGGGTTTCTGCCCCGGGGTTGCAAAGGTTATTCGGAATGGTTAGCGCGGTTTGGTGCGACTACGCAAATCTTCGTGTTGTAAGATAAGAACTCAAGCAAATAGTTTTCGGAGGAGCTTCGCAAGTGAAGCTGAGAGGTGCATACGATGCACGACTCCTGGAACCTGATGCGGATAATACCGACGAAGGGAGAAAACGATGAAAGAAGTCAGAAGTCAGAAGTCAGAAGTCAGTAGTCCGAAGTCAGAAGATTCGGGCGCGATCGCAAATCGCAAATCGCAAATCGCAAATCAAGAGCCGCTGCCGGCCTCGCGCAAGGTCTACATTGAATCCAGCGGCCTGAGAGTTCCATTTCGCGAGATCGCGCTCAGCCCGTCGAAAAATTTTGACGGGACGATCGAAGAGAATGCCCCGGTACGCGTTTACGACACGAGCGGCCCGTGGACCGATCCCGACCAGGAGCTTGACGTGCGTGAAGGCCTTCCGGCGCATCGCCGCGAATGGATCGTCGCACGCGGCGATGTCGAAGAATACGAAGGGAACGCCGCCATCTTGCCGGCAGATGAAGCCGCCAAGATGGCGGCGTTCCATGTGAAGAGCATCCCGCTACGTGCAAAACCGGGAACGTGCGTCACGCAGATGCATTACGCGCGAAAGGG
>JBKJOR010000427.1:0-7988 GCA_046595575.1 Pyrinomonadaceae bacterium
CCAATTTGAGATGGCAGCGAAATCTAGTTATTTCGGATATATTTGGTTCGTACTCGTATAGTACGAACCAAATATATCCGAAATAACTAGATTTCGCTGCCATCTCAAATTGGAAAAGCCGCCCGATTTCTTAGGCGGCTTTTCCACTGAATGTTTGATTATTACGGTTTCGGGGTCGCGCTCGGTTCCGGTTCTTCACCTCTCTTTTTCAACTGCGGAGGGCCGTCCGAGCTAGACGTGCCTTTCTCACCATCGGGCTCAGCTCCTTCCGGCTGGCGACGCTTGAGGGTCGGTTTCTGATTGCCCTCCTCATCGAGATCGCCCGTCACACCGGCTTTAGCGTTCGTGATCTTCAGAAGGTGAGCTTTCACACGCTGAAATTCTGAAGTGCTGATCACATACTCTTCTCTTTCCGGAAAGCGAGCAACAAGAGCGAGACTCGCGTCTCGTCGGTCGACATTCTGCGGGTGCGTCGCGAAGATCTTCGAAAGCGTGCCCGGCTTTTTCTTATTCTTCGAATTCAGCTTCTCGAACATCGTCGACATGCCGGTCGGATCGTAGCCTGACGCGTAGAGATATTGGACACCAAGGACATCGGCTTCGCTCTCGGCTCCTCGGCTGAACTGCAGGAAGCTCATTAGCTGTGCAAATCCACCAGCGTTCTGGGCGATAGTGCTGGCGATCCCGCCGCCAAATATGATCGCGCCCATCAAGCCGTACTGGATCGCACTCATCTTGCCCTGATTCTCCATCGCGTGACGGGCTGCGACGTGTGCGATCTCGTGGGCCATTACGCCCGCCAGTTCCGACTCGTTGTCCGCCGCAAGGATCAGGCCTTTGTTTACGAAGAAGAATCCACCCGGTAGAGCGAACGCGTTAACTTCGTCGCTGTCGATCACTTTGATCGTGAACGGGATCTTAGCGTCAGAGTGAAGTACGACGTTCTGCCCGACGCGGTTTATGTATTCAGTGACGATCGGATCTTCGACGAGCTTGGCCTGCTGTTCGACTTCAATCGCGAGCTGGCGTCCCATTGCGACTTCCTTTTCCTGCGAGCCGCCCAACCAACCGAAGAGTTTATCGCTTCCGTTATTGATCTTGCGTTTGCCGATCTGCGCCGGATCTTCTTTGACTCCCAGCCCCTTCGGACCGACGGCCTGGGTTTGGGCCTCGGGCTTCGCCTTTGCGGACTTCTTTGCGGACTTCGCCTTCTTGTCGTCTTTTGCCGCATCGGGCGCCTGAGCCGCAGATGGGGTTGGGAAGAACGAGATCGCGCTCAGCCAAACGGCTGCCATGAGTGAAAAAGCGCCAATCTTTCGAAACGATTCTCTATGCATTCTGTAGCCTCCGGAGATCCTGCCTGTCAGATGAGGTAGTTTAAACCCTAAATGTCCTGTAAATCAACGCACTTATGATGCGAAAAAACGAGCGAACGTTGTGATAGTGCAAAATAGTTTCACGAGCGAGGTTCGGGAAACGCCTAAGTGAGAAAAGCCTTTATTTTCCATTTCGAAAACTGCTAAGATAAAGCTCGATGCGGCGACGCCCGCGCCCGCCCGAGAGAACCATCCTTTTTCGATCCACAGTGAATTGTTCGCCACCTTCCGGCAAGAAATGAAGTCTATCCAGGAAAAAGTAAAAGACATTGTTGAGGTTCGTGTTCATAAGAACTTGCGCGATTTCGCCGCCGATCCTGCCGAAACCGTTGCCGGGTACTACTTTACCGACGGAACGGCTGAACTTATGGCGAAGTGGCTCGACCGCGTCGCCTCGGTCGAACCCGATGGCGGTGCCGCGTTCGCACTAGCTGGTTATCGGGGAGTAGGCAAGAGTCATTTCCTGGCTACGCTCGGAGCTCTCGTCGCACATCCTGAGCTGCGGTCGCGGGTACTTGATCCTCATGTCGCGGCCGGTGCCCATCGCCTTACACGACGTCATTATCCCGTGACGTTTGTCCGCCGGGGGATGCACGCCACGCTTTTCGAAGAGTTTACTGAGGCGATCAGGGAAAGCCTGGATATTGACTGCGCGGAATTTGGCGATTCACTCCCGGACATTCTGCAAGCCGCGACTGAAAAGGCCGGCGAGCTCCCTCTGGTGCTGCTGATCGATACCGCGTATGAACGGGGAGCGCGAGTTACTCGAGACGACGGCCCGTTTCTCAGTCAAGTAGCGGAGGCGGCGAAATCACTGAACGTGTTTCTCGGCGTTGCCTTGGACGACGATATCGCCGGCGCGGATGGATCGAATCTGGCGATCTCGCGTAGTTTCTCGATCGATTATCTCGACCAGGAGCACCTCTACAAGGTCGTAAACACCTACGTTTTTCCCAAACAACACAACGCTCAGCCAGTACTATCGGATATCTACAGCTATTTCCGTGAGGTTCTGCCGAGCTTCCGCTGGAGTGAACAGCGATTTGCCGCGCTTTATCCGCTCCATCCGGCGATCCTTGAAGTAGCTCCATTCGTCCGCCTTTACGTTCACGATTTTGCTCTGCTCGGCTTTGCGTCCGCTGCCGCAGAACGGATCATGGGCCGCCCGGCGAACTCTCTCATCGGGCTCGACGAGGTTTTCGATAACGTCGAGAAATCGCTTCGAAAGATCGCGGATCTTGAGGAAGCCTTTACTGCATACGATCATTTGAATACCGAGGTAGTCGGGAAGATCCCGATCCTCCGTCGCCTGCAGGCGAAACTTATTCTCAAGGCCCTGCTCTTGCTGTCGCTTGACGGGCAGGGGACGACCGCCGGCGAGATCAGCGCGTCGATGCTTATATTCGATGAGGAAGATCCCGAACGCGCATTGTCGATCGTCGATGATCTGGTACGTAAGTTCGCGGATGTTCTGCCCGAAGATATCCAGATCCTCGCTGAAGAAGGACACGAGACGCGCTACGGATTCAAGGTAAGCAGCAAGGACAGCCTCAACCAGGCACTTGCCGAAGCGATCAGCGAAATTCAGCCGGATGTGATCCCGAAGATCCTTCGCCGCCTCGTTCAGGAACGATTTTCCGACTCCGCGCTGTCGAGCGGGACCGAAGAAGTCAGAAAAGACTGGATGGATTGCCACGTCGAATGGCGCGGCGAAGATCGCAAAGGCCGCATCCTGTGGATCGAATCCGACAGTGAAAACGTTGAGATGCACGCCGCCTCCGCAGAACTTTCGATGGACTGGGAGGTTATCGTCGATCTCGAAGAAGGAAACCGGGAATACTACGCGGCGGGTGCTGACGTTTCGCGCGTATTCTGGCGGCCTGACGTTCTGCGAAAAGAAGAGCTCGACGCGCTGCTTCGCTATTACGTTCTGAACACTCGATCCGACCTTCGCGAGGCATACAGCGAACAGGTCAGGGCATCACTGCATTCGCACGCGGTTAGAGTCGGGAAGATCGCAAATCGCGTATTCCTTGAGGACGGAAAGCTCGTCATAGACGAGTTCGATTACAACTTTACGGACGAAGCCCGTACCGCACAGTCCTTGTCACAGCTTTTCTCTGTAATGCTCGAGCCGCTTTTCGAGGCAAGGTACCCGGAGCATCCCGTTTTCCTCCAGCGGCTGGGCATGTCAGAAGTTGCGGCCCTCGTCGCGGATTTATACGACAGCTCGCGACGAAACCTTCCTGAGGTCCAGCTTCTCGCCCGCAATTACGCTTTGCCGATGGGATTGGTCGCAGAAAGGGACGGCGTGCTCGTCCCGCAGACAGACGACAATCTAACATCGCTAACAGCCGCCGGCGTTATCCTATCGCGGGTTTCCAATGCGAACGACGACCAGACCGTCTCGCTCAAGGAGATTTACGATGACCTTCGAATAGAGCCGCGAGGTTTGAAACGCGAAGCCCAACATCTGTTGCTGACCGCGCTGGTTGCTCAGCGTCAAATAGATTTCGTGACCTCCAAGGGCGACCGCATCAACCAGCGTTCGCTAGATCTCCAGATCATTTGGGACGATATCGTCGGTGTGGCAAAACCTGCCGGAGCCGCCGTTTCAGCGGACAAGCTGGCTCGTTGGGCTGGCATTGTAGCAGGCGATTCGAGTATCAAGGCGCTTGATGACGAGGGAGTAAGAACCACCGTCAAGACAGCCCTCCAGACTTGGCATACAGAATGGGTCAAGGGCCGGGTTCTAATGCGATTCGACGATCTCTCCGACGATATCCTTAACGCAAGGACGTGGGCACTTGCGTCGCGATGTTCGAAAACGTTGGGTGCAACAGCCGATATCGCGAAGGCTGCACTCGACGATTCCATCACGCTGGAGGAATGCCTGAACAGGATCGCCGTCACCTTTTCGGGTTCCGAAGAGCAGTTCCATCGTGCGCAAAGCGACATCGTGGTCGTCGATAGTTTTATTAAGGGAGCACCGGCACGGGCCGAGGTCCTTTCATATCTCTCGGGATGCGAGATCACGAATGTCGATGAGATCGAGGAGATGAGGGAACAGCTATATAGTCTCGTCGACGTCAGTTACTCAAATCCGAGCGACGCGAGCAATCGCGAACTCGGTTATCTCTGGATAAAATTCCAGCGCGACTTTAGCGAGTACTTTGCCGTAAGGCACGACTCCGTAATGCGCTCTCATTCACTGCAGGCGAGCTATAACGAGATAATGCGCAGCGACCAATGGTGGGAATTTGAGAACCTTGCCCGGATACCTCTTTTCGACCCGCAGATAGCGTCGGAAGTTGCGAAGCTATGCCGACCGTTTGACGAGCTCGATTGCGATTTCGCGGTTCGCGAAGCGCTTAAAACGCGCCCGTTCTGCAAATGTTCTTTCGGTTTGGCTAAGGAGCGAGAATGGGAAGCGATGCCGCGACGGCTCGCGGCCGCGATCGGTAGAGCATTGACCGCATATCGCGAAACACTATCGCGTGAAAAAGCGACGATCAAGCCGCTTCTCGTAGACCTTAGGAACGACACTAGCGGAGCTGAGGTAATTGAAGCCGTTGGTGGGCTGATCGAGATGATCGATAAGGGCAAGGATATGCCGGCCTTCTCGCTGACGCAGATCCAGATCTGGCAGAATATATTAGGTACGTCGAAACCAGACGCCGAAAGAAAGTCTCAAGCTGAGCAACACCCACAAACCGAAGCGGCTATTCCGGAATCCGTCGAGCAGCCGATCTCCGTTTAGCCTCAGCCCGCACCGCTTAGAAGTTTTTCCCTTTTCAACCTATTCTATTGGTATGCCGAGCGTATCAATTGTCGGGGTCGGACGGGCCGGTGGAGCGTTAGCCCTTGCATTGCACCGGGCCGGCTATAAGATCGATCATCTGATCCATCGAGATCCGGAGACCGCTGAGCAGATAAGATCGCTGATCCCCGAGGCTACACTGTTCGCTTCGTCAGGATCCATGCCTTCGATCGCATCGGACGTGATCATCATCGCGACGCCCGACCCGGACATCCGAACGGCGGCTGAACAGCTTTCCGACCAACTGAAGAGGAATACCGTGGTCCTTCACACTAGCGGATCATTGTCGTCCGACATCCTTTCCACTCTTGCCGAAAAAGGCTGTGCGACCGGGAGCATGCACCCGCTGGTTTCGATCAGCGATCCGGTTTCGGGTTCGTTGGGATTTGCCGACGTATACTTTTGTATCGAGGGCGAGAAGGATGCTGTGATGGCCGCGACGTCGATCGTGGAATCGCTAGGCGGGAGGGCATTCTCTATTGCGACACGATTTAAGCCGCTCTATCATGCGGCCGCAGTAATGTCGTCCGGACACTTCGTCGCTTTGATTGATGTGGCGGTCGAGATGTTGGCTAAATGCGGTATCGATCCGCAAATGGCGAAAGAGATCCTGCTGCCGCTGATGAAAAGCACCCTCAGTAATCTCGAAACCAGGGATCCGGCGCGGGCCTTGACCGGCAGTTTTGCCCGGGCAGACGCCGATGCGGTTGAGCGGCACCTCGGAGCGTTTGACGACGAGATGCAGAGCATTCGGGAGATTTACCTTCTCCTCGGAGAGCGTTCGATCGAGCTGGCGGCCGCAAACGGTGCGGACTCTGCGGCCGTCGAAAAGCTCCGGGAAAATATTGCGATAGCGAAAAGAAAACCCGAGTGATAAAATTCGGGTATGAGGTTGCGGCTTAATGGCTAAGAAAAAGGACGAGTTCCTACAAGAGAAAGAGATATTGCTCGAACATATTCAGAAGGCAGGACTTCGTCGAACGGGGCAGCGCGATCTGATAATGGAGATCTTCCTGCGAACCGAGGACCATCTCACCAGCGAAGATCTCTACTGGCTCGTACAGAAAGAGGATTCGTCAGTTGGTCATACAACCGTCTACCGGACACTCAAGCTCTTGACCGAGGCAGGTCTAGCCCGTGAAGTTCGCTTTGGCGACAACAAGACTTATTACGAGCATCATTACAATCATCAACACCACGATCACATGATCTGCACCCAGTGTGGAAAGGTGATCGAGTTCTTTTCGGCGGACATCGAAGATCTGCAGGATCAAATGGCAGCCAAATTTAACTTCCGTCCTACGCATCATAGTCTGCGTATGTGGGGTGTTTGTGCGGAATGTGAGGAGCCGGCCCTGCATGCTTCGAGTGCTCCATCGGGTGCACAGCCAAAGGTAAGGGTCAGATCGGTGACCGGAAATCAGTGAAGAAGGGTGGGCAATGACAGAGTCGGAAGTAAAGTTTAAGAGAGAAGATCGGGAAGGCATTGTAGCGATCGGGTCGTACATTATCGATGTCGCGAAGCGTTTCGGTATTCATTTTGAAAGCCCGTGCGTACAGGAAACGAACACGCACTTCTGCTCGGTGGCCGTAACGAAAGGGGCTGAAAGTTTGTCTGGCGATACGAAAGCCGAAAAGGATTATTTCACGATCAACGATAGAGGAACGCACGAACGGCTAGCGTGTCAGGTAAAGATAGAGAGGCCCGGAGAGGTAGAGATTATGACCAAGGAAAAAGTTAACGATCAGGCATCCGACGCGGCGATGGAAGATAAGAGCGAGCAATACCGAAAAGAATTTGAAGAGATGCCGCTTGAAAAAAAGATCGCTAACCTCGTTCAGCTTGAAACGATCGCCTTCGGAGAGACTGTCTCATTCATCATGAATTCTCCGTTCAAGATCGCCGATATGATGATGGGCGTAATGGCCGAGTTTGGAATTAAGAAAGAAGTTCAACAGAAGACCGCCGCAAGACCCGACGAGCATAAGAGCGAAGTCGGAAAGAAAAGTCCGAGCAAGAACAAGAAGAAGAGCAATGAGTCAAAGGCCGAGAGTGCAGTATCGGAGTAGGTGTTGACCGGTCGAAGATATAACGCAGCAAATTTATCGTGAGCGATAACCAACTTCAGAAGAGAGTTCCGTCGTCGGTCAAAGAAAAGGGACAATACCTGCTTGCCTTCGGTGTTGTCGCTTCGATGCTTCTCGTCACCGGTTTTCCCGTTTTCGTAATTTTCTTCTTCGGGATATTTGCCTATTTCCTTCTCAGAATGTTCTCATCCGGTTCGCGAAGCGAGACGCGTGAGATATTTGAGTTTTATCTGACCGCCAACGAGATGCTTCGCGATAACGAACGACGTTGGTACCTTTTTGAGATCAACGAAGCGATTAAGCGCGGCGAAGATATTGTCCACCAAATGAGTGCCGCCCCTCCTCTCGTGTTTTTCGCGCTTGGGGCTCTGCAAAACAAGACAGGGAATCACAAAGCGGCGGTCGGGAATCTGGCCCACGTTTTAGAAAATCCAAGCTCCGACGAGTTGTCCTATGCATTTCCTTCGCCCGAACTCCGCAATTACGTTAAGGTTCTTCGAAAGATCGAACGCGACCCGGCGGATGCTCCACTGACGTCGGCGGCCGTCCGGGCGCTCGAACGAGCCAGAAAGATACGTGGTAAGACGCTATTGGAAGAGAGTCGCCAAAAGTTCTCAGAGCTCCCCGCGTCGAACCTCGAGCAATTGCCTACGCACTCATGGAGTGCAGGTGGTGGCACCCCGAATGCGGTGACCGAATTGGGG
>JBKJOR010000457.1:0-4464 GCA_046595575.1 Pyrinomonadaceae bacterium
ATAGACGATGCGACACGAGCTAAGGGAATAGAATCCGAGGTGATGTGCGACGAGTGCAACATTCTGGCCGGGCTCGATCGGAGTATCCGTGTAGATGAGCGTCAATCCTGGAACATCGAACATCTTCCAAGAACGGATCGCGTCTTTTGCCTGCTGAAATACAGCGTGACCTTGACCGAGCAGAATTCGATTGTGATCGACCTTATAGCCTTTCGGAGCGGTAGCCCGCGTCGCTCCGACCTCAGGATAGGAATATCTATCAGACGCTCGCGTATCGAGGAATTCTTCGATTACTGCTGTACTGGGCTTCGATAACAGGAACATTTAACTATGCAGAATCTATGGAAATCCGGATTGGTATTCAAGTTTGACAACGAAATTACCGTCACGATATCCTTACCATTCGTTTTGCGGCGAGCATGACCGGTTCGTCTAGGGGTTAGGACACCGCCCTTTCACGGCGGCAACACGGGTTCAAATCCCGTACCGGTTACCATCTTTCTAAACGATTTTCGCATCTGAGTAGTCAGCCAATTCGCTTGCAACAACAAGCGAATTTTTTATTTTGCAGGGGATCGAATGCTGAAAAAGACAGTTTACCTTCTTAGTCTCGCCGCGTTATTGTTTGCCTCAAGTTCGGTCTATGCCCAGCGTGCGACTGACGTTGTAATGGTTTTGCCGTTCGAGAATACGTCTGACAAGCCTGAGTTTAACTGGGTAGGCGAGAGTTTTGCTTTGTCATTGTCTGAGTTGTTAAAGGTCCCGGCCCTTAACGTCGTATCAAACGGCGAACGAAAGGTTATCCAGCAACGTCTGCGAATTCCGCTTACAAATCTTCCCAGCCTTGCAGGCTCTTTGAGACTGGCACGCGAGAGTGGAGCAACGCTTCTCATCTCGGGGAAATACAATATTGTTCCGGCCCAGGGCGACATGGCCGCGACGCTAAATCTGACGGCGAAGATCATACGCGTCAATGAAGGCCGGTTTCTTAGCGAAGTCCTCGATGGCCGTCAGATCCAACGAGATATCATTTTGAACGATGCGCTCGGAAACCTTCAGACAATGCAAGGGCAGGTCGCGTATCAGATCCTCTATCAGCGAGACAAGGCATTACCGTTCTCGCAAAATCAGTTGATCGAGTCAGCAAACAAGGTTCCGGCACGAGCCTTCGAGGCGTATATCAAAGGGCTCCTGACGCCGGCGATGGAAGCTCGGGAGAACTATTTTAGAAATGCGCTCCGGCTTTATCAGGAAGTCTCGCCCGAGGGGACGTTTCCCGATGCGGCCCTCGAACTCGGTCACCTTTACTTGGGGCAGCGAAAGTTTTCGGAAGCGGTCGACGCGTTCGAGCGTGCGGTCAACTCTAATCAGACCTGCAAGGAGCGGGCGAAGAATGAGAACAAGATCGCTCAGTGTAACGACGAAAGCTTTGCCGAAGCGTCGTTCTATATCGGCCTTATCAAGTGGCAGCAGAACAACTATGAACAGGCACTTGCCGTTCTCCGTCCGCTGGCCGAAGATCTCAAACTGACAAGTGTCTATAACACGCTCGGGGCGATAGCCGTTCAAGCGGCTCGGGCTGAGAAGAAAAATGATACGAAGTCGGCGGCCTTGTTGAAAGAGGGGCTCGATCTTTTGAAAAAGGCAGCGGAATCATCGCCGACGGATCTAAACGTAAAATTCAATTACGGGCTCGCGCTGTTCGTAAACGGTAACAACCTCGAATCCGCTGCTCAGTTGCGGCCGATAGTGGTGACGCGGCCCAGTGACGGTGAGACGTATTACCTTCTGTCGAAGGCTCTGCTCCAGCAGAATGACGCGACCGCTCCGATGATCGACAACCAGGCCCGCACTTTTCTCACGGCCGGAAATCGCTATGCAAATCTAGAAAAGGAATGGTTGAAGTCAAAGACGATCGGCGAGATCCCGCTTCGAGTGGAGCAGCCGCAGCGTAAAGATTTCGTCAGCGTCGTCCTGAGCATGCGAAACGCTTCGCCGGTCCAGATAGCGGTCAACGAAACAGAGAATCTGCTTGGACAGGCTCGGACATTTTACAAGAACGGGAACGACGACGAAGCGATGGCGGTACTGCGACGTGTTCTGGCTGGAGAGCCGATGAGTGCGGAAAGCTATCTTATCCTCGGCAAGATCCATCTTCGACGCGGCGATCTGGACCAAGCTGTAAGCTCATTTAAGACGGCGATATTCTGGGACAATCGTCAGATAGACGCTCATGTTTCGCTGGGGAAGATCTTCCTCGAGCGGGGAGATTGCCTACAGGTGAAAAACTATTCCGCATCGGCGATGGAGATCGACTCAGAGAACCAGGATGCAATTGCTTTACAGCGTCAGGCGGAGCGTTGTTCCAAATAGTGTAAGGGCGAAGTCCCTGGTCTCAGGTCCCAAGTCCCATCTTAAGCGCCCCGTAAATCTCCTCTAATCTCGGAAACTACAACAAAACAAAGGCTTCGGGAACGTGCCTGACATGGGACAAGGGACTCGGGACAAGGGACTCGAGGTGTGGCACGGAAGATGCTAATAGGACAGCGGCTAGCTTGATAACATTATCGAGACCCCGCCGCCACCACTTCTCCGAGCGCGGTTTGCCACTGTGCTTGATCACCTTCCGAGCGTTCCTTCAGTTGTCCTTCCTATTATGAGCCTGGTCGAAACCGACCGGGCTCACCTACTTTTAAACCTTATTAATAAACGCCGGTAAATATAGCGTTCAAGATTCGATCAATTTGAATCGACCGTTCTGAACGGAGTTTGTTGCCCGGGTTCAATCTGACTGAATCCGGACCCGAAAGTCCCGGCTGATGACAAATTCCGTCATTTCGTCCCTGACAAAATTTGTGCAGGGCGCTTAAACGTTCGTTCATTTTGAAGGCGCGGTTGTCGCAATGACCTAAAAGTGACCGGCGGCCCAGTCATTGCCGGCAGGATGCCGGCGGTCCCGGAATGTTTTGATAAACTGTCGGCATGAAGTTGCCGAGTCTCACGCGGTATTTGCCGTCCTGGAAAACCGCCGCCCTTGCGATTCTCTCGGCCCTCCTTCTGATATTCGCCTTTCACAATTTTGAGTTGTGGTTTCTCGCATGGTTCGGTCTGGCTCCGTTGTTCTGGGCGACCGAGCAAGAAAAGGATTCCGTCTCATGCTCGTTCGTACTCGGATGGTTGTGGGGATTCATCTTCTTTACCGGCACATGCTGGTGGCTGACTTTCGCCCCGATAACCTACGCGGCTTTCCCATGGCCGATCGCCTACTTTCTTTTGCTTTGTGTAACGGCGATCGTCGCGATCTTTCCCGGGATCTTCGCTGCGATATTTGCTGATCTACTCAAACGATTTGGCAGCATCGCGATACTCGCTGCCCCGTTCGTCTGGGTGTTCACTGAGTTTCTACGGTACTGGGTGACCGGGAACAACTGGAATGCGATCGGTTATTCGCAGGCCTTCACCGGGCGAAGCCTCGAAGCAGCCTCGTACGGCGGAGTGCTGATGATCGGATTTATTGTCGTTGTACCATGCGCGCTCGTGATATTTATTGCACGCGGTTGGAACGGGTGGAGAAAGAACGAAGCGCTTGCCGACGCGTTTGGAGCGCTCGTTTCAAAGTCATATCCGGCAACGGACCGTAACCTTGCCAGAACTGTCCGTCATGGTACCGCCGGCTACTTCCTCATCTTGGCGCTCATTTTTTTCACGGCGTGGCTATTCGCCTATTACCTTGTTGGGGGCTGGCCCCAATCGGAGGTGAATGCACAGTCCGAGAGTCTGGCCACTATAGTTGCGATCCAACCGAACGTCCCGATGGCCGGCCTTAGCTTTGAGAAATGGAAGCAGCTACGGCAAAGGCACGTAGAACTCGCCGAATCCGCTCTCTTGATGATCGACGATCAACGATCAACGCGCGTCACGGTTATCTTCCCCGAATCGCCGATGAACTTCGCGTACAATGACGACGAAGAATTCCAACAGTTCGTGCACGAATTTGCTGCGAAGCACGACGTCAATGTTCTCTTCAATTCAGCCGAACCTGACGCCGCAATTGACAAGTTTTTCAACTCCGCTGTGCTTGTCGGAGCGGACGGAAAAGAGATTGCTCAGTATGATAAGATTTACCTCGTACCGTTCGGTGAGTCCGTGCCCGCTCCGCTTCAATCGATAGTTCCGGCGTTCGTAGGAAGTTTTTCATACGGCAGCGAGTACGATCTTTTACCGCTTGGTGAGGCGAAGGCAGGTGTGATGATCTGCTTCGAATCGCATTTTGGAGAGTTGGGGCGCGAGTACGTTCGCAATGGTGCGGATGTGATCATAGAAATGACCAACGATGGTTACCTCGGGCCAACACCGATCCTGAGGCAGCATCTCGCGAATGCAGTTTTCCGTGCGGTCGAAACGAACCGCCCCGTGCTCCGGGTGACGAACGTCGGGATCACGGCATATATAAACCGGCGCGGC
>JBKJOR010000222.1:0-4445 GCA_046595575.1 Pyrinomonadaceae bacterium
GTCCGCGGTATCGGTGCCAGAGCCTGCTCTTCCGCGTTTTTTCGATCTCGGCCATTGGGATTAGTTAATCGTTAATCGTTAATCGTGAAGACCTGCCGCGCGGGTTGCACTATTAACGATTAACGATTAACGATTAACGATTAACGATTAACGATTAACTATTCACTCTCCTACCGTCACCGCCGCCGCTCGACCGGCGGTTTAAGCTTCGGTGTCGCATCGGAACTGAAATACCAAAGCGAAACACTACCGACGACAGCGACAACCAAAATCACGACGACGATAATCATCCGGACAGCGATCTTCGCCGTTTTTTTCAGCGCCTTGAACGCAATATACGCGGCACCCGCGAGGACCAGAAAAAACGCCGCTGCGACGACCACGCCGACCACGCTACCGCTCGGAGCGAACTCCATTATTTGTCCCTCCCGCGCAATGCCTCTTCGATCTGGGCCATGTCTTCTTCGCTCGGACTTGAACCTACGGCCGGAAGGCTATACTCCTCGTCCGCCCATGAGCCGAAGTCGATCAGTTTACAGCGTTCCGAGCAGAACGGTCGAAATTCGTTGCCCTCAAATTCAGTAGGTTTCCCACAACGGGGACATTTAACTAACGTCATAAACGCTTTTTTGAAATCCCAGATTAGCACATCGCAAGACCCATTCCCGAGGAGAAGACACTTGTGTCAGGGCTTAGCGAAATGCTAAGTATACAAAGGCCGAAGGTGAAAATGCATCATAGCGAACAATCGGGCTGGACGGTTCGTAATTGTAGCGGGAGACGGCAAAAACATGAGCGATTACAAAGAGCGTTTCGACAAATGGCAGCGCGACGCAAAAGATAAGTTTGATGAGATCGACAAGCAGCTAGGCCTGAAAGACAAGATCGAAGAGGGTGCGCGAGTAGTTGTCGAGACCGCCCAGAAAGGTGCGGAAAAGATAAAGACCGAGGCTGAGAGATCCGGTGTCGGAAAGCAGGCGGTCAAGGTTGCCGAAGAGACGATCAAGACGGCGGAATCGACCGCGAAGAAAGCCTGGAGCGCGAGCGAACCAATCCGCGACGCGGCCGAGGATGCCGGTGGAAAAGCAGGTGGCGTTGTGAGCGCTGCCGGAAAAGCGGCAAGCGAGGTGATCGGCGTGGCGGCCGAGAAAGCCGGCGGCGTGTTTGATGACGCACGCGAAACGGTCGAGACAAATGCCAAACGCGTTTCGCGTGCGTTCAGCTTCGGGGCCGGCTGGACGCGTACCGTAGATTCTGCGCTCAAATCAATCTCGAAAGCTTCGGATTGGGTTCAGGAAAATCCGATGCAGGCGGCAACGACCGGTGTCTCAATGGCCGTAGGAGCCGGGCTTGGCGTCGTATTTACCGGCATCAGCTCACACTGGCTTTTCAATTCGGCGCTTCCGGCATGGTCGGTGAAAACGATCGGTGTTCAGTTCAACGAGTTCCTGAAACGAAAAGAAGATCTCATTGAGAAAGGCCGCCTGAGCGAGGCCGAAACGGAACGCATTCGCTTTGAGCGGGACATTGCGAAACGAATCGGAGCACCGCTCCTCGGCGCATTTTCGTTCGCATCGGGTGCGGTGATGATGACAAACGTCTTCAATCCTAAAACGATCACCGGTGCTCCTATCGATTGGATCATCGGCGGGAATCCTCTGCTTGAGGGCGTCTGGTTCTTTGGCAACGGAATGGTCTGCTTCAAGACTAGCTACGACTTTTTCATGATCGCCCTCGATGGACAGGAAGACGTGCAGAGGATGGTCAGGGAGATCAAGGGCCTGCTGCCTAGTGAATCGTGAATAGTGAATCGTGAATCGTGAATCGTTAATCGTTAATCGTTAACAGACGCTCGGGAAATAGACCGAGCGTTTTTGTTTTCGACGAATACTATTCACGATTAACCATTAACGATTAACTATTCACGATTAACCATTAACGATTAACTATTAACGATTCACGAGATCCGAATCGCGAACGGAACAAAACACAAAACGAAAATTACGAGCGTAAGTAAAGCAACCACCTTCCGCTTGCCGTCGAGGGGAGTGTCGTCAGCCGGCTCCGGATGGCGTATTCGCGCCATGACCCCCAATAAAATTGCGATCAGAAATCCACTCGGGCTGTTGTAATAGATAAATCCGATTATCGACAACGCCGTCATTATCACAAACGCTATTCGGCCCGTGAAAAAGTGAACACGCTTTCCGAAAACCGCGTAAATCGCGTGTCCCCCATCCAGTTGGCCTGAAGGAATAAGATTTAGTGCTGTGACGAGCAGTCCGATCCAAGCGGCGAAATAGAATGGATTTGCGGCTGGCGACTGGAGATTAAAAAGGCCGGCCAAAATAGTCATTAATAGCGGCGTGGCGAACTCTATATCAGGGATAGCATACGCTCGTTGCGGCAATAGGTGTCCGAGGATAGCGATCGGTATCAGCGCGACAAATCCGGCTATCGGCCCTGCGACCCCGATATCGAAGACTGCCTTGCGCGACGGCATCGGCGACATTATTCGAATAAAGGCCCCGAACGTTCCCGCCGGTCCGATCATGGGTGGTGTCGGGATAAAGTAGGGCAGTGTCGCGTCAACGCCATAAAGACGGCACGCGACATAATGCCCCATCTCATGAGAGACAAGGATGAACAGCAGAGAAAGTGAAAACGAAAGCCCGTCGGAAAGCAGTTTCGGATCGGTGGCTAGCGCGTGGATGGTGCTGCCGATGAGGAGGACATATTGCGTCGGAAGCGCGAGGATGAGCGCGGCAAGCTCGCTCAAACTCTGCGGATCGACAAACGGCATCGGGTCGATCTTCCCGAATGGGTAAAGTGTTCCGGCGATGGTCGCCGTGAAAAGCGTAGCGATCAGCAGGAGCGTATGCCGGATCCATGTTCGCCTCGTCGGCCGCATCGCCGAGCGATGTAAGTAATTCCCTTCAGCAGACATCTACTTAAAAAAATAAATCGTAAATCGCAGATACCAATCGATCGAATGCGACTTACGATTTCCAAAAATACCGGATTGATCCAGCGATCAGGTTTTGACCGCCTTCGCCGACAGTTCCTTTCCAGGCTTGAACCGGATCGTCTTTCCCGCCGGGATCGGCACTTCCATCCCCGTTCGAGGATTTCGTCCGACTCCGCGTTTGCGAGGCTTAACGACAAAGACACCGAAACCACGCAGCTCGATCCTTTTTCCCTTCGCCAATGCTTCTTTCATTGCGTTGAAGAGCGAGTCAACAACCTGTTCCGCCTTTTGTTTTGGAACGCCGGTCTTTTCGGCGACATGGTTGACGATATCTAGCTTGATCATCACTGCCTCCTTTGCCTGTGCACCTTGAAAGAAAAACCGCAACTCAATAGAACTCCATATTAATCCTCTAACTTCACAACTGTCAAGATTTTGCGGCAATCACGACGGCGACCCGCCAGATCGGTTTAGTCTTTCTAACCGAAATTCAAAATGATAGAATTCAATCACACAAAGTGGTAAATCGGCGTTGTTGGAGGTCTTGAACTATGCGTTGGCGGGATTACGGACAAAGTTCGAATGTGGAAGATCGGCGAGGACTCGGCGGACGCGGGTTGGCCCTCGGCGGTGGCGGAATCGGCATTGTTATACTCGCTGTGGCGGCCATGCTCTGCGGCGTTGACCCTCGACAACTATTGGAAGGGCTGCCGAGTGAGGTCACTCAGACGCAGCAGCAGCAGCCCGGTCAGGCGGGCAACTCTGCTAACCGCCCACCCGACGACAACCGGCAGTTTGTCGGCGCGGTCATGAAGACTACCGAAGACATCTGGGGCGAAATACTGCCGCAACAGGCACGCGTCCGGTATCAGCAGCCGAAGCTTGTCCTTTTCGATGGACAGGTCTCTTCCGCGTGCGGTCAGGCAAGCGCTTCGACGGGACCGTTCTACTGTCCGGGTGATAACAAGCTGTATCTGGATTTCGGATTCTTTGAAGACCTCAAACGCGAATTCAAATCCCCCGGCGATTTCGCACAAGCGTATGTGATCTCCCACGAGGTAGGACATCACATCCAGAATATTCTTGGCACGATGGATAAGGTTCAGCGGGCGGGCCAGAACAATCGCTTGTCGGTCGCGCTTGAACTGCAGGCAGATTGCTACGCCGGCGTCTGGGCAAACCATGCGCAGAAGAAAGGATTAGTTGAAGCCGGAGACGCCGAAGAGGCGATCCGAGCCGCGTCGGCGGTTGGCGATGACACGATCCAACGACGAACCCAGGGCGTGGTGATGCCCGATTCGTTCACCCACGGATCATCGCAGCAGCGAATGCAATGGTTTGCGAAAGGAATGCAGACCGGCGACATGCGCCAGTGCGAGGCCTTTCGATAAATAGTGTAGGACAGGCTTCCCAGCCTGGCCCCGTCAGCCACCTGTGGCGCAAAGGTAGGGCAGGCTTTCCAGCCTGTCCCCGTTAG
>JBKJOR010000289.1:0-5970 GCA_046595575.1 Pyrinomonadaceae bacterium
CCTATCTGTTTTACAGCATGGGCAGGTACTACGCGCGCCAGAACACAAGAGAGGGTTTTGAGAAAGCCATCGAATCTTTTGAGCAGGCAACCCGGATAGATCCGAATTACGCCCTCGCGTATACCGCGACGGCAAACGCATATCAGTTCATGATGTCGCGCGGGTTTCTACCGCCGAAGGAGTATGCGCAGAAGGTCGAGTGGGCGGCGCTCAAGGCGTTGCAGATCGACGAATCACTTGCAGAAGCTCACGCATCGTTGGGGTCTTATCGGATCATCAATTTCGATTGGGCGGGCGCCGATAAAGATATCAAGCGCGCTTTGGAACTCGATCCGAAGTCTGCGTTTGCACATTCAGTTTATGCCCACTATTTGATCGGGATCGGGAGGGCCGAAGAGGCGGTGTCATTCGTGATACGAGCCCGCGATCTGGAATCGGTGCCGTCGCGCGGCGAAGACGCGTTCGTCTATTACATGGCGCGCGACTACGACAAAGCGATCGAGCTGTACGGAAAAAACCTTGAGAAAGATCCCGAAAATGCCCACGCACACGTCTTGCTTGGTGAGGCTTACATCGCAAAAGGAATGGCCGTCGAAGGAGTTGCCGCAATCGAAAAGGGGCTGGCACTGGATAAAACTCTCGCTAAAACGCCGGAGCGGTGGGATCGCTACCCCCTACTCGCTCACGCATACGCGGCAGCCGGACGACGCGACGACGCTCTAAAGATTCTCGACGCGCAGCTGAAGCTGGCGGATGAGCGATACGTCTCACCATATAACTTCGCGATAATTTACACGGCGCTGGGCGACAAGGACCGCGCGTTCGATCGGCTGTCGCAGTGCATTGACGAGCGCATCATGATCATCTACCACCTGAAGACCCGTCCGCTTTTCGATTCGCTGCGGTCAGACCCACGCTACCCTGAATTGCTTAAGAAGATGAATCTGACACCGTGACCGATCAAGCAGGCCACCGCCCCGCCGCCGGAGTGTATGGAAGAGAAAACTTTTGGTTATTGTATTTGCTCGGCTGCCATCGCTCTACTTTTCGCCGCCGCGCTCTATCCCTGCTTCGCTCAGTCGCAATCGCAAAACGGCCAAATCGAAGGAACGGTGTCGGACAGAAATAATGCCGCGGTCCCGAATGCGGTCGTCAAGATAACTAACACCGGAACCGGTTCGACGCGGATAGTCGCTACGGACGACAGTGGCGTGTATCGTGCTCCGCTCTTACCGCTCGGTAACTACCGCATGACGGTCGAGGCTCCGAGTTTTAGTTCGGTCGTTCGCGACGGTATTACACTGACGACCGGACAGACAGCGACGGTCGACGTGAATCTGCCTCCCGGAGAGATTCGGGATGTCGTAACAATCTCAGACGAGTACGCGATCGCGGATGCAGGTAAGACCGACCTGAGCCGTGTGATGAGTGCTCTCGAGGTTGAAAGCGTTCCTCAGATCACGCGTAACCCGTACAATTACGCGTTCGTGCAATCAAACGTGACGGGTCGGCCCGCTCGCGGTTTTCCATTCACGACGATCAACGCGAATGGCTATCTTCGTCGAGTGCATTTTCTTCTCGACGGAAACGCGAATACTCAGGGCGATCGGGGTACCCTTCGATTCATGGGGCTTTCCGAAACTTACGTCAGCGAGGTCCAGCTCCTGACGAACGGGTTTGCAGCCGAGTTCGGCAACACGCCCGGAATGATCATGAATGTCGTCACGCCGTCGGGTACGAACAACATCACCGGCTCCGTCAAGGCCAGTTTCCGGAGCCCGTCGTTCTATTCTCGACCGTTCGCTTTCACCGCGGCCGCGATGCCGGGCAATTCGGCAAATATTTTCACAGCGGCGGTCGGCGCGCCGATCATAAAAGATCGATGGCATTTTTATTTTGGTTACGAACGGCAATTCCGAGAAGATAAGGCCGCCGCGCCACGCTTGCTAACGATTCTACCCGGAAATCGCGATGCTCTCATCGCGGCCGGCGTGCCCGCATCGATATTTCCAGCGGTCATTCCGAGCCTGGAGAAAGGTTCGTTCTACATTCTCCGAACCGATCTACAGTTAAACAACGCCAATCGCCTGACTCTCCGGTATAACCGCTCGGACGTTAATGCTGTAAACCTGATCCAAGGTGGATTGAATACCTTGGATAAAGGGGTCAACAATCCGAACGTCGACTATGCAATCGCGGCGCAGCTTGCTTCCTACACGCAGTCGACGGTGAATGAATTTCGTTTTCAGTACGCCCAGCGGATCGGGACCGGCGGGATCGGAGAAAGAAATGAGTTTTCCGGAACAGGCCCGTCTGTCACGATCACACAGATCGCAAACTTCGGTTCACCTGAGGGCGTGGACACTATTTTTCTGCCGCGAAAGATAACGCAGCTTCAGGACAATCTGAGCCTGATCGCGGACGACCACATAATCAAGTTCGGAGGTGGTGCAACCCTCTATGATCATTCGGAGCGTGCTTCGATCTTTAGCCGCTATACATTTTCATCGATATCGCAGTACGATGCGGCGCGGAACGGACCGACTCCCGGCGTCTATTCTTTCTACGAAGAAACATTCGGCGACCCGAACATCAATTACAAAGCTTCCTATTGGAATCTGTTTTTACAGGATGATTGGAAAGCGACGCGCCGACTGAAATTAACCTACGGTCTTCGCTACGACCTTTATCAAATCCCAAAAGCCGATCCGACCTCGCCATTTCCCGTTTCGCAAAATTTCAACGTCGATAAGAATAACTTCGCGCCGCGTTTCGGCCTCGCATATGCGCTACGCAATGGGACTCGTCCGACGGTGCTCCGAGCGGGTGCGGGAATTTATTACGATCAGCCGTTGCTCGCGATGTATCAGCGTGCGCTAGTGAATAACGGCACGAAGTTTTTCAGCTTCAGGGTCACGCCCGGGCCCGGGACCGGGGCCCCGGTGTTTCCCAATACACTAGGTTTGGTTCCAGCAAGTGTTATGTCGCGCCCCCGGAATATCGACACGATCTCACCGGACTTTGAAAACATGTATGCGATCCATTTCAACATACAATTGGAACAGGCGCTGACGAATGATCTGTCTCTGGCGATCGGCTTTGTCCATTCGGGCGGTCGTCATCTCCCGATCTACCGCAATATAAACTGTCGTCCCGTTGGCGGAGCTTTGGCAGACGGGCGGCCGCTTTTTGGAACGCTTACCGGAACGACGATCGCAGCCTGCACGAGCCGCCATTTCCCCCAGTTCCAGAATATCCAGATGGCCGAGTCGGTCGGCGTTTCGCAGTACGACGCGTTGAACGTGCAGCTTAGTCAGAGATTTTCCCGTGTCCTGCAGTTCAGCGCGAACTACACGCTTGCAAAGGCGACGGATGATTCGCCGGAGCAGAATATGACCACGGGCTTCATTCAGGGCCTGGTGTCGTCTGATCCATCGGATCGCAGTCGAGAGAACGGCAGATCGTTCGCCGACCAACGGCACACTTTCATCATGAGCCTGGTAGCGCACCCAAGACCGAAATTCTCCAACCGTATCCTGCAATATATCTTCAATCACAATGTATTCGGCGTGATCGCGAGCGCGAACAGCGGTGAGACCTTCAACATCATTTCGGGTACCGATCTCAATCGCGACGGCGTCGCTACGTCGGACAGGCCGGTCGGCATCGCTCGAAATTCCGGAACCACGCCCGCCCAGTTTAACGTCGATGTTCGCTACTCCCGTTTTGTCGAATTTGGCGAGCGTTACAAGATCGGGATTTCGGGCGAGATCCAGAATCTCTTCAATACGAACAGCATTGTCAGTTACAACAACGTTGCGGTGGCCTCTAGTCTGACAACCGGAGAATTGCTCGCACCTCTCCCCGACTTCAAAATCCGCAATCAATCAACCTATCAAGAAAGCCGCGGGCTTCAACTCGGCATCAGGTTTATTTTTTGACGAGTTAACTCCATCCCCGGAAAGAATTCCAGTTTATGGTGTTTGAAAATTAAATCCTTCGTCGCCGAAGGCGATAGACATTAAAGCCTAGGGTGCAGTGAGAGAAGCGAGCGCAACCCTAGGGAGAGGCATCAACATTGACGCGTCGCTGAAGGCGACGAACCAGATTGTGGCTCGCCTACAGCGAGCAATGAAACTTCTAACCTCCAACCTAGGGTTCCGCCGAAACGGCCTCACCCTAGGCTTTAATGTTTGTCGCCTTTGGCGACAAGAAATTGTCGAATTTACCTGAGATGAAATCCGTGAATTGTTTTGAACAGGGATATTTGCTACGAAACCCCGCCCTTTGAATCCCAACTACCCTGTAGTTTCCTGAGCAGCACTATCTGCCCGCCGTGATGGGAGCAGTGGGCGTTCATGTCGGCGATCAGATCTCGCCATCTCCTGTGCTCATGCGGTGGAGCGATCTCTTCGAATTTCGCTTCGTCGGCTTTTTCAAGCAGCTCTCGCCACTCGGTCATGATCGCATCGAAGCGTGCGGCCTCGGCTTCCCAGGTGTCAGCTTCGCCCTTGTCAAAGGTCGCATCGTTGTCGGCCACCGTGTATTCGTAGTCGATACCCTTGAACCGCTGAAGATATGCCCTGCTGTAGTAATTGAGATGGTTGATGATCTCGCGGATCGAGTTGTCGGCTCCCTGCGGTTTCCACTCGGCCTGCTCCGCAGTCACGCCCGCGATCGCATTCTTCGTTGCGACAAACCAACTGTTCTTGTCGAATGCGGCAGCGAACTGACCGAGGAGAATCGATTTTGTACTCATCGTTTTCGTAATCTGTTTCCGTTGACAACATCCGGGGCCCATCATCATAATCGCCTTGCTCTTGAATGGAGGCCGAAATGATACGGAAAATAGTCCACGTCCTGGCCGTATGCCTTTCCGGGATTATAACCGGCGGTCAGTACGTTGTTTCATTCGATTATTACCATGCCGGTGTAACCGCATCCTTCTACACCGAGAAGATGCAGTATGCCATTCACCATATCGGAACGCCGCTCTTCGGCGCCCTGATCGCGACTACAGCTCTGTGTCTTCTTTCCGCCCTGCTGTATCTCAAACACGACCGTCGAACGTCAGCGCTCCTTTTCGCCGCAATGGTTTGTTTTCTGGCGGGTGCACTGATTACGAAGTTTGGAAATATCCCGCTGCTCGACATGATTGATACGTGGAGTGTTCAGTCGCCTCCTGCAAACTGGCTCGACATCGCCGAGCGCTGGTACATGTTTCACACGGTACGATTCGGGATCGATTTGATCGGACTCCTTCTCGCGGTCGTCTCCGCGTTTAGTGCCACGGCCAAAAATAGGTCGGAGTAATTTACGCTACCAACCACGATGTATTTCCCAACGATCGACAATCTCATTGTTCTCTACGACGTTGTAGTGAGAATGCTGTGCAGCGGTCAAGCAGGAATGGTTGGCGAGGATCCGTAGACGATCACCGACGTTGAAACCGCCCACAGCTTCATCACCCGCCTCGATCTCACCATGCTCTTGTGACAATCCCGTGACACGCATTCCGGTTTCGTTTCCCTCGAGATCGAGCACGTGTCCGTATCCGCAAGCGTGATCGATCCCGACCGGGCCGCGGTCTTTTGACAATGCGATCGCTCCGGCATCGACGACTAGACGCTCTTTGCCTTTGTGAATAACCGCCGTCAGCACGGTCAACGCCGTATCTTCGAACCCGCAGCTCCCGAGCGTCGCCTGATACGCGTCAAAGAAAATGTAATTGCCCGGGCGGATCTCGTCGATGCCGTCGAGGTGATCGACGCAGCTCATCGTCGGAGTAGAACCTATACTCACCGTCGGAACCTCAATGCCCTGCGTCCTTAGTCGGTCCGCCAATTCGACCATCGAATCGCGCTCGTGCCGCGCGACCGAAAGAATTTCGTCGTCTGATGCTGAGTTGTACGAATGTCCGGCATGGGTCAGCAGTCCTGCAAACTTCAAGTTTGCAGCGTCCGCGATCAG